>JBFHIK010000113.1:0-7792 GCA_041596555.1 Methanosarcina sp. | reverse complement strand
GGCTGCTGATTCTGAATTCTTTATCATGGGGCTGCCAGTCAGAGGCTCAAAAAACTTTTACAAAATAAAGGTTTTGATTTTATACAAAACGACTACCTTTTTATCCTGTTTGAGGGAAAATTTATATTGAGATTTATAAAACACAAATTCCACAAATGCCCGGAAAGCTTAAAGAAAAAACTTTCCAGAGCCGTGATAAAAACACGCTGAACCAGGGCTACACAGGACCTTATTTTTTCTGCACTGGCGGGAATCATGCGCAGTAAAACGTTCCGAAATTATAATTCTGAAATTTTAACTTATAAATGACATAAAGAAAATGAATCAAAAGATATATCAGAATTCGATCTCTAAGAATATTCATAAATATAAGGAGTCAACAAGCATGCGAATTGGAGTCTACGTTTGCCATTGCGGACTGAACATTGCAGGAGTAATTGATGTTTCAGCCCTTGAGGAAATGGCGAGTAAACTGGAAGATGTAGTGCTTTCCCGGGATGTACAGTTTCTGTGTTCTGATTCCGGACAGGAAGGCATTATTAAGGACATAAAAGATAACAAAATCGACAGGGTTGTGGTAGCTGCCTGTTCCCCCAGGCTGCACGAAAAAACCTTCAGGCATGTCATGGAAAAAGCCGACCTTAACCCTTACCTTATGGAAATGGTGAACATAAGGGAGCAGTGCTCCTGGGTGCATGCAGACGACCCGCAGATGGCGACCCAGAAAGCTTTTGACCTGATAAGGATGGGGGTTGCAAAAGCCCGGTTCCTCAGGGAACTGAGTGCAACAAGCTCAAAAGCCAGCAGAAATGTCCTTATCATAGGCGGAGGGGTTGCAGGAATCGAAGCAGCCTTAAACCTTGCAGAAGCCGGTTTTCCCGTAACGATGGTAGAGAGGGAGTCTACAATCGGAGGCAAAATGGCCCTGATGAATGAAGTATTCCCGACAAACGACTGCTCTATCTGTGTGCTTGCCCCCAAAATGACGGAAGTCCAGAACCATCCAAATATTACCCTTTACACATATTCCGAAATTTCCGATATTTCGGGTTCGGTCGGAAAATTCCACGTTAAAGTCAAACGCAAACCAAGATTCGTAATTGAAGACAAATGCAAGGGTTGCGTTGACCTCTGTGCAGGGGTCTGCCCCGTAGAAATCGATAACCCCATGAATTACGGGATTGGAAAGTCCCGGGCTATCTATATGCCAATTCCCCAGTCCGTCCCGCAGGTGGTACTCATCGACCCTGACCACTGCGTGGGCTGCGGGCTCTGCCAGCAGGCGTGTCCTGCAGATGCTGTGGATTACGAACAGAAGCCTGAGGAAATTGAATTTGAAGCAGGAGCCGTAATCGTTTCTACGGGCTATCAGCTCTTTGATGCCTCCAGGAAAAAGGAGTACGGGTTTGGAAAATACCCTGATGTCATAACGAATATGCAGCTTGAAAGAATGCTGAACTCAGCAGGGCCCACAGGTGGGAGAGTCCTTGTGCCTTCCACCGGCAACCCCCCAAAGAGTGTTGCATTCATCCAGTGTGTGGGGTCAAGAGACAAAACCGTAGGTAACGAATACTGTTCAAGGGTCTGCTGCATGGCAGCTCTCAAGAATTCCCAGATGGTCAAGGAACGCTACCCTGATACCGATATTACGATCCACTACATAGATATCCGGGCTGCAGGGGAGATGTACGAAGAATACTACAACAGGACGCAGGGGATGGGCGTTGATTTCATCCGGGGAAAGGTTGCCGAAGTCTATGCCGGCGAAGACGGGAAGCCGGTTGTACGTTACGAAAATACCCTTGAGTCCAGGGTTGAAGAAGAAGCCCATGACCTTGTTGTACTTTCCACAGGGTACGAGCCCAGCAAGGCTGCTGAGGGAATTGGCAGGATGCTTAATCTTGCGCGGCGGCCTGACCGCTTCTTTGCAAGTGCCCACCCGAAAATGCGCCCCGTAGATGCACCGGTAAGTGGGGTTTTCCTTGCAGGCTGCGCCTCGGGTCCCAAAGAAATCCAGGTTTCCATAGCCCAGGGAAGTGCCTGTGCTTCCAAAGTCATGCAGCTCCTTGGCACGGGAGAACTTGAAGCTGACCCCATGGGGGCGCATGTTGACCCCGAAAAGTGCATTGGGTGCAGGACCTGTGTGGATGTCTGCAAGTTCGGGAAGATCAGCATTGTCGACAAAAAAGCTGTTGTAGACGAGGTTTCGTGTTACGGCTGCGGAGACTGCAGTGCAGCATGTCCTGTGGGTGCAATCCAGATGCGGAATTTCGAAAACGAGCAGATCCTGGCCCAGGTCAGAGAGGCAACAGCCCATAAGTCCCAGTGTCCTTTTGTTGTAGCTTTCCTCTGCAACTGGTGCAGTTATGCCTGTGCAGACCTGACAGGAATGTCCAGGATCCATTACCCGACAAACATCAGGGTCATCCGTACTATGTGTTCTGCAAGGGTAAACCCGGAATTCGTGCTTGAAGCCTTAAAAGGCGGAGCTGACGGGGTGCTTGTTGCAGGGTGCAGAATGGACGAATGCCATTACATTCACGGAAACTTTGATGCAGAAAAGCGCATGGATGTCTTAAAAGAAATCATAAAGGAAATTGGGCTTGACCCGAAAAGGCTCAGGACCCTCTGGATCTCGGCTGCCGAAGGAGAACGTTTCTCGAACACAATCACCGAGTTTGTAAAAGAACTCGAAGAAATAGGGCCCATAGGGACCGAACTCAAGCAGGAATGCGCGGAAACCGGACAGGAGGAGGTGGCACAGTGAGCGAGAAACATCCCGAAAAGTGCCCCGAAGAGTGCCCCGAAGAGTGCCCCGAACAGGAAACTCATGTATGCGGGGAGTGCTGCTGCGGAGCCGGAGATAATGAAGAGCCTGAAACCGAAGGAAAAAACGCAGAGAGATGCGAATCTGAAGAATCCATATCTGAGGAGTTCGAGTTAGAGGAAACGGATGCAGAAGTGCCTGAAGATGGCGAGGATGAAAATCAGGAAAAGATCACAGTTACAACCAGCATGGACCTGCAGGGGACTCATTTCCTCTATATGCAGGCAACTGAGAAGTCCCTCAAGACCCTCGATTACGACTATAAGCGCTGCAACGGTTGCGGGATCTGTGTAGAGATATGTCCCACAAAAGCCCTTGAACTGGGACCCATACATGAGATTGCAACCGGGCTTGATGCCCCTCCTGTTATGATGGACCTTGATAAATGCACCTTCTGCAGGATGTGTTCGAACCTCTGCCCTGTGCACGCCGTTTCCTTCGAAGCTGTGGGAGAGGTCCCTGATGAAAATCAGTACCCAAAATACGATACTTATGTAAATATAAACGAGAAATGTCTCCCCTGTCTCCTCTGTGAGGGAGCCTGCCCGCAGGACGCAATTGAGGTCGAGTTCACCTTCCCGAAAAAAGAAGAGATTGCTCCCTTTAAGGAAGGGGTAAAGGGTGAAATCGAAATCGATACTGAAAAATGTAATTTCTGTGGGATCTGTGCCCGGTTCTGTGACGCATTTCTCCTGCTTGAGCGCGAGCCCACTCCTGATAACCCTGTACCTTTTGAGCAGCTCCTTGTAGACGAGGATAAATGTGACTACTGTGTGCTCTGCCAGGACATCTGCCCGGAAGAGGCGATAAAGGTTAAAGGAGAACGCCCCTGCGAAGCCCCGAAAGTGGAAGGCAAAGTGAAGGTTGATGAGCTGAAATGCACGCAATGCGGCCGTTGCCAGGCTGTCTGCCCCTATGAAGCTGTGGACTTGCAAAAGCCCATGGAAGGGAAACTGAGCCTTATTGAGGTTAACCTGAAAGAGTGCGACCCCCAGGGCTGTCGCGGCTGCTTTAATGTCTGCCCCTCAGAACTCTGGTACGTGCCAACAGACCCTGAAGACCCACGAAAGATTGCCTTTGCCGAAGAGTTTTGCATGTACTGCGGAGCCTGCGTGAAAGCCTGCCACCTTGGAGCCATAAAAGTCGAAAGATCTGATGTCCACCACACAGAGATCCCGGATACACCCTGGGCCACCCAGTGGAGGGATGCAATCGAATCCCTGAAGACTGGAGTCAGGAAAGGAGTTGACCGGGCTGTCTTCAGAGAGACTGAAACCCTCAAAGCCCAGAAGTTTATGGGCATAGAGTTCCCATGTATCGATGAGGAAAAACTTGCAGCCGTGCAGGCTAAAATTGATTCTCTCATGCCTGTCCTTAAGAGTGCAAAGGTCAGGAAACTCTGGGAAACCGATTCTTCGGAAAAAACCACAGCAGCTGTGAAAAAGAAGATAGAAAGCTGAATTGAAGGCTGAATTGAAGGCTGAATTGAAGGCTGAATTGAAGGCTGAATTGAAGGCTGAATTGAAAGCTGAATTGAAAGCTGAATTGAAAGCTGAATTGAAAGCTGAATTGAAAGCTGAATTGAAAGCTGAATTGAAAGCTGAATTGAAAGCTGAATTGAAGGCTGAATTGAAAGCTGAATTGAAAGCTGAATATAAGTTAAAAAGCAATCGACTACCCGGCTAAAAGAAGGAATACAAAAGAAGAACTGCTAAAGAAAAACCGATTGATGCAGATGCAGAAGATAAAAACCTGAGGTTGAATGTGATTTTTCGAGCCTTTTGCCTCAGGTTCTGCACTTTTCACTTACAATCATTACCGGTACCTTGCAGTGCCTTACAACATTTCCTGCCACACTGCCGAGCAGCAGCCTGTCCAGCCCTGTCTTGCCGAGAGTTCCCATAATAACAATATCCATCTTATTCTCTTCAGCATAAAGGATCAGTTCGTCTGCCGGATGCCCTTCAAGCAAGATCGCTTCCACATCGACGCCTTCCATCTCTCCTGCTCTTTTTACATAACTAACGGCCGCATTTCCTTCTTTTTTCAGGGCTTCATTCATCCTTTCCCAGTCAAAATCCACAGCCATCGAAGAGAAATAATCCGTGGAAACCACATATACCGCAAAAACCGTCCCCTCGCTCAAACGAGCAAGTTCTATCGCATTATTAGCAGCCATCCTGGAACAGATCGAACCGTCAGTTGCAATCATTATTTTCTTGAAATTAGCGACTCCCATTAAACAACACCCAATTACAATATGTCCCTGTAATAAATATAATTGCATCTATAATTGCATCGGGGTTTAGAGGAGTGAAAAAATAAAAGACAATTTCGTTTTGGGGGTGCAAAGGTCAGAGAACTGGATAAAGGTCATCCCAATGCAGCATAATTATTATTATCCCGGCTTATATGATACAATATATGAAAATAAAAGATGAAAACTACCGGCTGCTGGAAGAAAAAGCGAAAAAACTGGGAGCAAAAAGCGTCAGGCTCTTTCCTGCAGAAAATATCGTGGTCGAAGACCGAACTATTCTGAAGTGCATATTCGGCTGCAACGGCTACGGAAGCCGGGTCTGCCCACCTTACATCCCAACCGTGAGCGAATTCAAAAAGATGCTTGCTAACTACGAATGGGCCCTCCTCGTTGAATGGAAATCCGAAAATGTTTTCCCCCGCGAAGTCAGTGAAAATTTCATAAAATTCAGTGTCGAACCCCCTGAAAACGAAGAAACGAAAAACCAGTTTTTTGATAATTTAAAGACCGTAATGAAAGACCGAAAAGAAACAATCCAGCCTGGAGTCCTCGAAATCGAAAAACTCGCCTGGACCCTTGGCTACAACACCGCCCTTGCCACCTTCCCCGGCATGTGTACCTGGTGCGCCACAAGCGATTATTCTGATGTAAAGTGTGCCGGCGACAAAGGTCCCTGCCACCACCCAACCCTCCGCAGGCCCTGCCTTATGGGGCTCGGGGTGAGGATGGATAAGACGCTTGAAAAATTGGGGACGCAGCTTCAGAAGTTTCCGATGGATGATACGAGCCCATCGCCGTATACGCTGGTTTTGCTGGATTGAAAGAGGAATCAGGCCTTTCAAGGTTTCTCCTCTTTTTCCGGGGCTTCGGTCCAATGCCATAACTCTCATGCCGCTTTTTTGCAGTAGAGGGCTTGTGATGAACGAAAAAAGAAAGAAAGAAAGAGAGAAGGGACAGAAGAAAGGGCAGAGGGGACAAAATTAATTATTACATGAAGTTTTGATTAACAACAAAACTATACTTCTATATATGGGAGGAAATTATTGTATAATTTATGGAAGACTCACCCAAGAATTCCCCCTCCACCTGGAAACAAAATGTTATATTTTTGAAAGATCGTGAAGTAAATTCTGATATATTGATTGGAGTATTGATGCATTTATTCCTTATTCTTTGCCTGATCATTTTACTATACCTGTTAGCAAAACAGTTCGTGTTACTCTAATAAGTCAAATCCCCCTGAGCTAAAGTAACGGGCATTTTGCCTTCGTTTTTCGTAAATCAATTGAAATAAAGCAGGTAAAATCAGGTAAAAAGATCAGGTAAAAAAGATCAGGTAAAAAAGATCAGGTAAAAAAGATCAGGTAAAAAAGATCAAGTAAAAAAGATCAAGTAAAAAAGATCAGGTATTATTTGGAGGTACCTGAGGAATATGGCCTTAAATCCCACGGCCACAGCCCTCAGGTAAATGTTGTAATGCATTTGCTGGGGTTCAAGACAACTAAGAAAGCTGCCTGTACATCTCTAATGGCAATCAACTGTTTTTTCACTATGTTCTCAGTTTGTCTCGTAAGTGCCGGATTGCATTCCCACGTGCAGCCCGGAAAGCTTTCGTTCTTCCCTGAGATTCATTTTCTTTTGAGGATGCAACAATTTTCCTATGCTATACTTAACCCATTTTTATGCCATATTTAATATGTTTTCAAACCTTCTCTTTTATCCTTCTCTTTTATTAGACTGAGAATTTACTCAAGACAACTTGCCTATTCCAGAAGGTTTGATCATTTTCCCAGTGCGTGATTTATTATATAACTCCGATAATATATAGCCCAACCTATGGGGTTCTTTCAAAACTTTCAGGTAAAAGAAAGGTAAAAAGGATATTCCTCTGGCACAGGATTTTTTGATGCTGTTAAATTTTTTGAACGGCTTGAAATTCTCCCGATTTAAAAAAGTAGATTTTCAGGTTAGATATAGAAAATTAGCCCAAAATCTGGATTTTACAGATAAAAACCTGCAGTGGGTTGTTACATCTAGCTTTTGTCCACGGTCCCTAATTAATTTATGTTTTTCTATTGTTTTTTTTCCTTGCTGGAATGCCAGCCGCAGCTGTATGTGATGCGGGAGAAGAGGCCATGAAAATGTCATCTTCGGATATTTGGAAATAATATCAACCGATTAATTAGAGATCTCCAGAACAGAACATATTAATAAAAGTTTATTTATATTAGGGGTAGCAATGAGCTCCTCTTTATGTGATACCATCTGGCTTTCTGAAAAAAGAAAAAACCTTCTTCTCCTGTTGATGGAAGGGCCCCGGGACATCGAGCAAATAAAGACTTCTCTTAATGTGAATTCTAAAGCGATGATGCCTCAAATAAAGATCCTGAAAAAGCAGGAGTTGATCCTCCAGAACGGGGGCACTTATGAACTTTCGGAGATTGGAAAACTGGTTGTAGGGAACATGCTGCCCCTGCTAAACACACTTGAGGTCATCGAGGAAAACAAGGAATACTGGGCAAGCCGGGACACAAGCGTGATACCAGCGGATATGTTCATGCGCCTTGGTGAACTCGGGGAGTGCATGGTGATTGAGCCTGACCTGAACCATCTTTTTGACCTCCCCAGGGAATTTACGGAAAATCTTGCAAAATCCGGGTGCATTCTGAGTTCTCTTTCTTATTATCATCCCCTGTATCCGTCTT
>JBFHIK010000112.1:0-7856 GCA_041596555.1 Methanosarcina sp. | reverse complement strand
GTTATTTATCCTTAAAGAGTTGAGAAGATCCTTAAAGAGTTGAGACGATCCTTAAAGAGTTGAGACGATCCTTAAAGAGTTGAGACGATCCTTAAAGAGTTGAGACGATCCTTAAAGAGAGGGCTCAGATCTTTTCCACAGATTCTTCATACTCGTCTTCCTTATATTCTTCGAACTCCGAGGAGTCAGGTTTTCCCTCTTTGCCTTCATCATCATAACCACTCATGCGGTTTTTGTCCATAAGAATGACATAATCCGCAGAGTTCTTAAGAGCTGTGGAAAATCCGGGCTCAACCCCAAAGATAATAGTTTCTTTCCCGTGTTCGTTTGCTTTGTTCAGGAGCGGTTTGAAATCCGCATCTCGGGTCACGATTGCGAGAGTATCTATGTTGGGATTGTAGACCAGTTCCATGCCCTCCACTGCGAGGCGCACATCCACATCACTGGAACAGATAATGGGCTCAAGGCCATGGTTTTCAATAGCCTCTACAAGTTTGTCAGAGGCATACTGATTCAGGAAAACACGTCCGATCTTGATATTTCCGTAGTCCTTCAGAACGTCCCTTATTTCTTCAAGATTTACATCAAACTCTTTTCTGAGGATATTCGGTCCATCCACCAGAAGTCCGATCTTCCTCCGGCCAACTTCTTTCTTAGTACGGAGGTATCTAGAAATGGAATCAAGTCCGCTTTTTACAGGCTTCATTATTAATGTCCTCTGTGATCCTTAAAGTTTTACTCGACCCGCATATTTTACTTTTAATGCCCCGGTCATCGGGGAGAATTGACCTGTGAGGGCAGCAAAGATATCCAGCAGTCCTCTCATGTCTATTGGCACTGATATTGTGCTTTAAGCTCTGGAAGACCGCAGCTTTAGAATTAATAGCCATGAGTTTGTAGCCACGGTTTTTCAGGTTTAAAGTATGATACCCGGCAGTTCGGGCAATAATTTGATTATATCTGAATATTTGCTTTTCTGTAGTAAAACATTTGCATACTTTGACAATTAAAGGTCCTAATTTTGCCTGATCTGAGAGATTTGACTGAAAACCTTATTTGCTCTGGAAAAGGGAAGTCCTGAGATATAAATTAAACCTCTCAAAATTAAATGATTTTAACAAAGGATTTTAAAACTATATAACACAATATAGAATTTATATAATTATAATTTATCGGAAAAAGGGCCTTTTTTGACTTCCCGAATTAGGTAAGGGGACTCCTGAAGTTCAAAGAAATTTTCAGTTTTTCGCCCCTTCTTATGCCTGCTATACCGGATTTCTCCGGATTGTTGGAGGAAAGCTTCATAGACCCTCGTAAACTGCTCGAACTCCGGCTCCGTAAGTTCTATTAACCCTTCTCTCCCCGCTAGCCAGTCATAGACCTGCAGAAGGACAATTTCCCTTACTCTTTTTAGACCTTCTTCTTCAGGCTCTTCAGGTACTTTTTCAAAGTAGAGAGTATTTTTCAGCTTTGGAGACCAGGCTGCAACGACCCGCCTGAAATTTAAAACCTGGATTGGAACTTTTCCCCCGGGGTCAGGCCTCGGATGATAATACCTGTCCTGAGAAAAAATCTCTCCTTCCAGACTCACCACCTGCCGTCATACCTCGATTTCATATATTTTTCATGGATTTTCTTCATACGAAAACCCATATAGAGCCCTACGAAGAGTCCGCTCAGGTGAGCGGTGTGGGCTATCATATCCGACGAATTGACCATTAGAAAATCAAAAACAGCAAACAGCAATAAGGCATGCTTTAAACGCATCGGGATAAAATAAACATACACCTTTATATTCGGTTCAAGTACGGCAAGGGCTGCAAAAACCCCATAAATCGCTCCGCTAGCCCCAATCATAGGCCCGGGGGAAATGTTGAAAATTGGCTGGCTTAAGAAAGTATACCCTATTGCAGATAGAATTCCTGCAGTGAAAAAGACCCCCAGGAGTTGTTTATTCCCTATCCTTCGTTCAAGTGCAGTCCCGAAGAAGTACAGGACAAGCATATTGAAAAAAAGATGCGATAATCCGTTGTGCAGGAAAATGTATGTGACAAGAGTCCATGGTCTTGTCAGTATAGAACCAGGGTCAAACTGAAAAGCACTTATATAGTTAAACCCCAGGAACGGAACCATTTCCAGAAAGAAAGAAATAATACATAGGAGAATAATTGCCATCGATGGGCTTGTAGAAACAGAATTTTTGATTCTGTCGGTTGTTCCGCCTCGAGACTCATATGGTGTATCACGGTTAAACATGTTCCAGGTACTCTCTGTTTTAATCCGGTATAAAATTATTGAATAAATCACCTGATAATAAGGCAAGTTATAAAAGGCAACTTAGGATGTCTCAAAATGAATCCGGAAATATTATTCAAACACCAGACGTTGTCCAAACACAAGAATATTGCCCAAACATAAGCTCAGGAACAAATAAAGGGCATGCAAATGGATCCACATGGATGGCCATATCCTGAGAAGAGCTGGCGTAAAATAATCCTGTACATTAATCGATACCAATAACTCATGATATAAATATTCAAATTTTGACATTTGTAATCCTGTACATCAAATCTCACATATTAAAAACCCCGATCAACAAAGTGATTAACTGCAAATCTCAGTAAATCAAATTGATAGTTTTAACCCCCAATTTTGGAAACAAGCAATCTTGAATCTCTAATCCATTTAATGTCATGGCATAATTTCATTATATTCAATAGTAACAGGCTTCCAGAAGCAAATCTAAACCTCTTTTTAATCAGAACGAATAATATAGAAACCAATTAATTTATTTAAATAATATTCAATTAAACGAATTAGATTTACTCCTTTTCTAAAAAAAATCATGAAAACGGTTTACAGCGTTTACTGTGTAAATGGATTTAGGTAACGTACCGATATAAATAAGTTTTGATATTTTTATAAGAAAGAAAAATATAAAAAGTTAATAATTATTATGAAAAATATATTAGATGCTGGAATGGAATTATTTGAATTTTATTTGTGCGAAATTTGGTATTCAGGTAAGAAAAATCTTTAAAATTATTTGTGACTAGTATGAAAAAAATAACTAAATAATAACAAATATTAAAATAAAGGGAAAAAATTACTGAGGCTCAAGAATACTCAATCAAAAAAACAGCATCATTCGGCATGTCATACTTTTTTTACATATGTAATCATTAAAGATTTTCTTGTAAAGAGTGGGTCTCTACATTCCATTTTACCCTACTCGAAATAGGGTATTACAAATTAGAAAATGTTATATAGATTTGGTACATTTAGACTTTTAATTAGTGTCCATTATCCATCGGTAGGACCTCTGCTCAATATTTAGGTCTCAATCGTTGGTAAAAACGGTTTTTTTGAGATATAGGGCGTAAAAAAGTGTTTTGAAGAGAGATGAGGCCCTAAAAACGACTTTTGAAAAGAAATATTCCCTATAAAACGGTCTTATTTGAAAAAAATTTGGTAAGGCATTTAATACTCAAATCGAGAGTTAAAAATGTTTTTCCAGAAAACGTCATTTAAACGATTGTAGATTTAAAGCATACGGCACGGTATATAATGAATAATCATAGAGGATATACCGCATATCTGAATTACAATCGTCTTGACAAAGTCGACTTTAAACAAATTTAGGAGGTAAAGCTCACATGAGCAAACTAACTACCGGGAGTTTTTCTATAGAAGATCTGGAATCCGTTCAGATCACTATTAACAACATTGTAGGGGCAGCAAAGGAGGCTGCAGAAGAAAAAGCAAAAGAGTTAGGCCCGATGGGTCCTACTGCTCTGGCAGGACTGGCATCCTACAGAAGCTGGAACTTGCTTCTTCTTGACCGCTATGAGCCCGTTTTGACCCCTATGTGTGACCAGTGCTGCTACTGTACATATGGACCCTGTGACCTTTCCGGAAACAAAAGAGGAGCTTGCGGAATTGACATGGCTGGCCAGACAGGAAGGGAATTCTTCCTCCGTGTGATTACAGGTACTGCATGCCATGCTGCCCACGGGCGCCACCTGCTTGACCATGTGATAGAGGTCTTTGGTGAAGATCTTCCCCTCAACCTTGGAGAATCAAATGTCCTGACCCCTAACGTCACAATATGTACAGGGATGAGCCCAAAGACCCTCGGAGAATGCAGGGCTCCAATGGAGTATGTTGAAGAACAGCTCACCCAGCTCCTTGCAACCATCCACGCAGGCCAGGAAAGCGCAGAGATTGACTACGACTCAAAAGCCCTATTCAGCGGCAGCCTGGACCACGTAGGAATGGAAATTTCTGATATCGCCCAGGTCTCAGCATATGACTTCCCGAAAGCTGACCCCGAAGCCCCACTCATTGAAATCGGCATGGGATCCATTGACAAGTCCAAGCCACTCATCGTTGCAATCGGGCACAATGTAGCCGGTGTAACCTACATCATGGACTACATGGAGGACAAAAACCTCACCGATAAGATGGAAATAGCAGGGCTTTGCTGTACCGCATTCGATATGACAAGATACAAGGAAGCTGACAGGAGACTCCCATACGCCAAGATCGTAGGATCCCTGGCAAAGGAACTGAAGGTTATCCGCTCTGGAATGCCTGATGTCATTGTTGTCGACGAACAGTGCGTCCGCGGCGATGTCCTGTCAGAATCCCAGAAGCTCAAGATCCCTGTGATCGCTTCCAACGAAAAGATCATGATGGGTCTGCCGGACCGCACAGACGCAGATGTTGATTCAATAGTTGAGGAGATCAAGTCCGGGGCAATTCCGGGTTGTGTGATGCTTGACTATGAAAAACTTGGAGAACTTGTCCCGAAGCTTGCCGAAGTAATGGCTCCGATCCGCGACGCAGAAGGCCTAACAGCCATTCCAACTGACGAAGAGTTCAAAGTTTACATAGACAAGTGTGCCAAATGTGGGGAATGCCTGCTGGCATGCCCAGAAGAGCTCGACATCCCAGAAGCCTTCGAATCTGCAGCAAAGGGAAGCTACGAGCAACTCGAAGCCCTCCATGATATATGTATCGGATGCCGCCGCTGCGAACAGGTCTGTAAGAAGGAAATCCCAATCCTGAACGTGCTTGAGAAAGCTGCACAGAAATCCCTCAGCGAAGAGAAGGGATGGGTCAGGGCCGGCAGAGGACAGGCAAGTGACGCGGAAATCAGGGCAGAAGGCCTGAACCTTGTTATGGGAACTACCCCGGGTATCATCGCAATCATAGGATGCCCGAACTACCCGAGCGGTACCAAAGATGTATACCTCATCGCCGAAGAGTTCCTTAAGAGAAACTACCTCCTTGCAGTGTCTGGATGTTCCGCAATGGACATCGGTATGTACAAGGACGAAGACGGCAAGACCCTTTACGAAAGGTATCCAGGCACATTCGCAGGTGGCGGACTCCTTAACACCGGTTCCTGTGTGTCCAACGCACACATCAGTGGAGCCGCTGAGAAAGTTGCCGGTATCTTTGCCGGAAGGACTCTGGCAGGAAACCTTGCAGAAGTTGCAGACTACACTCTCAACCGTGTTGGTGCATGCGGACTTGCCTGGGGAGCATACTCCCAGAAGGCAGCTTCAATCGGTACCGGATGTAACATCTATGGTATCCCGGCAGTGCTCGGCCCACACAGCTCCAAGTACAGAAGAGCCCTGATTGCCAAGAACTATGACGAGTCCAAGTGGAAAGCCTTTGACGCCAGAGATGGCTCAGTGATGAACATTCCACCAGCCCCGGAATTCCTGCTGACAACTGCAGAAACCTGGCAGGAAGCAATTCCGATGATGGCAAAAGCCTGCATCCGCCCGTCCGACAACAACATGGGCAGGTCCATAAAGCTGACCCACTGGATGGAGCTTTCCCTGAAGTACCTCGGTGTAGAACCGGATGACTGGTGGAAATTCGTCAGGAATGAGGCCGATCTCCCACTTGCCAAGCGTGCAGAACTCCTTAAGAGACTGGAAACCGAGCACGGCTGGGAAATTGATTGGAAGAAGAAGAAAATCATCTCCGGCCCGATAATCAAGTTCGATGTCTCCGCACAGCCCACAAACCTCAAGAGACTCTGCAAGGAGGCCTGAAAATGGTAGACACTACCAAGAACACGAAGCTCTTTACCACTTACGGAGTGACAACTTCCAAAGCTACCACCCCTGAGATCGCAGCCAAGTTGATTTCAAAGGCAAAGAGGCCGCTTATTGTAGTAGGGACAAAGATCCTTGATCCAGAACTCCTGGACAGGGTAGTGAAGATTTCACAGAAAACAAATATTCCTATTGCAGCTACCGGAAGTTCTATGCCTGGTTTTGTTGACAAGGATGTGGATGCCAAGTACATCAACCTGCACCAGCTAGGCTTTTATGTAACAGACGATGCATGGCCTGGACTGGACGGCAAGGGGACTTATGACACAATCATTGTCCTTGGGCACATAAAGTACTACATCAACCAGGTACTGTCCGGAACAAAAAACTTCAGTAAAGTAAAAGCAATCGCAATTGACAGAAACTACATCCAGAACGCAACAATGTCCTTCGGGAACCTTAGCAAGGCAGATCACTATGCTGCCCTGGATGAACTAATTGAGGCATTATAATTTGATTTAGGAGGCGAAAACACAATGGCAGATTTCCCATTTGAGATTTCCCCGATGTTTGAAGGAGAAAGAGTAAGAAAGGAAGGAATGTTCGTCGAACTCGGTGGCCCAAAATCCCTTGGTCTCGAACTCGTAAGGGCAGCAGATATGGATGCAATTGAAGACGACAAGGTCACAATTGTCGGTCCAGATCTCAAGGACATGGAAGAGGGCAAGACCTATCCCTGGGCAATGATCTTCAACATCGGTGGAGAACTTGTCGAGGCTGACCTTGAGTCTGTTGTCGAAAGGCGTGTCCACGACTTCATCAACTACTGCCAGGGCATTATGCACCTGAACCAGAGGTACGATGTCTGGATGAGAGTTTCCAAGGATACAGCTGCAAAGATGGACTCCTTTGACTCCTTTGGAAAAGCCGTCATGATGCTGTTCAAGACAGAACTTCCCTTCATCGAGAAGATGCAGGTCACCTTCTACACTGGCAAGGAGGAAGTTGAAAAGCAGATGGTAGAAGCAAAGGAAATTTTCAAGGCAAGAGACGCCAGGACAAAGGACCTCCACGATGAAGATGTGGATGTCTTCTACGGATGTACTCTCTGTCAGTCCTTTGCTCCGACCAACGTCTGTGTGGTCTCCCCTGACAGAGTTTCTCTCTGTGGTGCAATCAACTGGTTCGACGGCCGTGCAGCAGCAAAGGTAGACCCTGAAGGCCCGCAGTTTGAAATTGCCAAAGGTGACCTTATTGATGCCGAAAAGGGTGAATACACTGGTGTTAACGATATTGCCAAGAAACTCTCCGCAGGCGAATTCGACAAGATCAAACTCCACTCCTTCTTTGACGCCCCACACACATCCTGTGGCTGTTTCGAAGTAGTCGGGTTCTATATCCCTGAAGTCGACGGTATTGGCTGGGTTAACAGAGAATACCAGGGAATGGCTCCTAACGGTATCGGGTTCTCAACAATGGCAGGTCAGACCGGTGGCGGAAAGCAGATTGTAGGTTTCCTCGGAATTGGTATCAACTACTTCTACTCCCCGAAGTTCATCCAGGCTGACGGCGGCTGGAACAGAGTTGTCTGGCTCCCCTCGATGCTGAAAGAGAAGATTGACGAAACCATCCCTGCTGAGATCAAAGACAAGATCGCAACCGAGAAAGACGCAACTGACATCGCATCTCTGAAAGCCTTCCTCGAGGCAAAGAACCACCCCGTAGTTGCCACCTGGGCAGCTGCAGAAGAAGAGGAAGAAGAAGAGGAAGAAGAAGAGG
>JBFHIK010000111.1:0-7874 GCA_041596555.1 Methanosarcina sp. | reverse complement strand
GTGGATCTTGCTCGCGAATCTGGTGAGTGTGGGTTCGAGTCCCACAGGCGGCGTTTCAATCCTTGTTTTAGTGGATCTTGCTCGCGAATAGGGCAAAAATTTCCGGCGTTTGGCCAGAAAAGGCTTAAAATGAGCCCTTTTTCAGAGCTAAAATTCTTGCTGGAAAATTATCAAACCCTTTATAAATACAAGAAAATCAGGGTTTTTGATGGTTTGTAAACATCTGGACATATGCTTTTCTTTCTATTAAACTTTTGTTTTTAAAACTGTTAAATTAGATTTCTAATTCAGGCGCTTTCGTGGTCAATATTGGTGTGCATGTGGCTTGTTTCAATAGCATATAGTTTCAATCTTTGTTTTAATGAATCCTGCTCGCAAATATCACAAACAAATCACTGAAATTGTACATCCAGATTTCAATCCCTGTTTCACTGGATCTCAGAAAAATTCAAATTCATGATATTGCATAGCATACTTATCATTCGAGAAAGTAAAGTCAAAGATACGGACTTCACAGGAAACTGGCGCATTATTTTTATATTTTTTGCCTGAACCACATGGGCACGGATCATTTCTACCAATTTTCTTTGACATTTTGGTCAGTTCCTTTGTTTTATGAGGGGTAATTCAGAATCGACATTTTGTCCTTTTTTAGAATTATATATTTTTATTGGAAGCTTCGAAGTTCTCAGCTTCAGAACGAAACGTCTTTTGGGTCAAAGTATTCGGGATCAAAATCTTCCCCCAGCCATTCCACGTTTTCTTCATAATCCTCATGTTTCGGGTCCTTCAGGATCTCCAGCATATCTTCATAGCCCCATATCCCGCCGATGTCTTCAGGAACAGCTGCTCTTTTTCCGGCAGTACAGACAGGATACTCCACCCCTTCTTTTCTCGGGAGGATTTTTTCAAGCCGGACTTTTACCTGCCAGTCATCTCCAAAATCGTATGTGTACAGAGCATCCTTATTTTCCAGTGTGAATAATTTAGAGAGTTTAACTTTCTCCTCGGGCAAAAGCAGCAAAGTGTCGCTGAAATGTTCGTAACCTTCGTCTTCAGCCCCAATTTTGACAGGCACTCCGTTCTTTGGGTTTTTCATTTCGAATTCGTGCAAATGGTAGTCGTCCCAATTCATTACAGCCTGAATAGCATTATGAAGGTCCAGGAAAGTATAATTTTCAGGCACCTGGATACGTCTCCAGATCTGAGGGACAATCCCCTTCATGGAAAGCTTTAACTGATAAATATTCTTGAAAGTGTCTTCCATAAATTATTCACCAATGAATATACTTGAATCACCCTATTTCAGGTTTTGGGGTTTTTTGTCCCTTAATCAGCCTTAATCAGGATACCACATAAGCAAGAAGATTTCTTAACCGATGAGCAGTGGAAGAACCTTTACTTCATGGCAGGAAGTGGGGAAAATCCCTGATAGTCTCTAAACATTCATCTACTGATAAGTCTTGAAAAATTTCAAACCACTTCTTTGTGTGCCTCATGTATGAAAGATTGAAAAGGCCATCCCCGGCATATTCCATGCGGGCAAACTTTATTTCAAAAAATGGGGGCACAGCAAGTGGATCTGGGCAAGCGTACTTCGCACAGAAGTAAAAGGAACTGTGGTACCACTTCGTATAAATGTCCACAACATAGTTGAAACGCATATCATCAGGTGGAGGCTTGATGTGTTCAGGCTTTAGAAACGATTCAACAAGTTCATTAGCTTTCGTTTCTACCTCTTCCTTTACATTTTCCGGCACCCTGGGTTTTGGAGAATTTTGTGGATGAAAGGTCCAGGCTTTTTGTCCTCTGTTCATGGTATCCTCTATGTATAATATCCTGAAATTGGTTTTCATTCTAAAAATTCTTAGAGATATTTATGGCTAAAAAAGAAGACGGCTCAAATTAATCCTCTACCTGTCTTATGCCGACTGAAAAGCCTTGTTTTAGTGGACTTGCTCGCAAATTTTGTTTTTGTTATTGACTGCGAAAATGTGCAGGCGTTTTAGTTTCAATCCTTTTTTTGATCGCCTGAATTTCTACTTATTTTCAGCATCTGATGTCCACAGCTAATTAAAAACCCATGAAAAGAATGAACCCTCATATTTGGTAATACTTAATTATATAAAACAAAGATATTAGTAACACATTTTTTTAGAAACGTATTTATAGTAACATGGTTTTATTCAACTAATCATAATTATAACTTAAAAAGTAACACATTGGCAGTATTTTAGGCAATAGGTGTATTATTCAAAAAGGATCTTTCCAGTCATTACAATACTGGTCAATACTGGTTCAGGAATTTATGTCAAAAGAATTCAGGCTCAAATAACAATCGAGGAGGAGTTTTGATAAAGAAAAACCGGCAATATTTGCTTATAGGCTCAATAATCATAATTATGGCGGCTGTTGTTGTTGTCAGTTCGATGTCCAGCCCTGCTTCAGATCCTGCTTCAGATCCTGCTTCAGTTGATCCGGCTTCCCGGGGTTCTGAGGAAATGGTATTCAGGGGATCCGAAGAACCGGCAAGTTCCCGGGGGTCTGATGAACTGATAGCAGCCGTAGGGACTCACGGTGGAGAACCGGAAACGGGCTTTAACCCGATTACTGGTTGGGGTTACAACCGTGAACCTCTGGTCCAGAGCACTCTTTTCAAAAAGGACAGCAATGCAAATCTGATCAATGATCTGGCTACGAATTATACGGTTAGCAGTGACGGGTTAAAGTGGACCGTAACAATAAGGGACGACGTAAAGTTCCATGACGGGGTGCCTTTAACAGCTGAAGATGTGGCATTCACCTTTAACACGGCAGCAGATGCCAGTGGGAGTGTGGATTTATCCATGCTGGAAAAGGCTGCTGCAATCGATGATTATACCGTTGAATTCGAATTAAATGACCTGCAGGCTACTTTCATCAATAAACTCGCAGTTATTGGCATTGTTCCTGAACATGCTTACAGCGAATCTTATGGGCAGAATCCAATAGGGTCGGGCCCCTACAGGTTCGTGCAGTGGGATAAGGGGCAGCAGGTAATCTTTGAAGCAAATCCGGATTATTATGGGCAGGAACCATACTTTAAAAAGATAACCATGCTTTTTATGGCATCTGATGCTGCTTTTGCGGCAGCTCGGTCCGGACAGATTGATCTGGCTGAAATTCCTGCTTCATTTGCCAAACAAACAGTCGATGGGATGAAAATAGTATCTCTTGACTCTATTGATGCTCGAGGAATAAGCTTCCCCATGCAGGCAAATACAGGTGAAAAAACTGAAAACGGTTACGCAATTGGAAACAATGTAACTTCTGATGTTGCAATAAGAAAAGCCCTGAATATCGGGATAGACAGGCAGGCGTTAATCGATGGAGCATTAAACGGGCAGGGGAAAGAGGAATTTACAGGTGTGGATAAATTGCCCTGGGGAAATAAGGAAGCTATTTTTGAGGATGGAAATCTCGAAGCAGCAAAGAAAATCTTAACTGAAGCCGGCTGGGAAGATACTGACGGCGACGGCATTCTTGAGAAAAATGGATTAAAAGCCGAATTTACTTTGTTATATTCTTCCAGTGCACAGGAAAGACAGGCATTGGCTGTTTCTATCTCTGAAGAAGCCCGAAAGCTGGGGATAAACATTAAAGTCGAGGGTAAAAGCTGGAATGAAATTGACACCCTCGTTCATTCAACTCCGGTAGTCTTCGGTTATGGTTCGCTGGACCCGACTGACATATACTTAAGATACTACAGCAAGAGCTACGCCCCTTCGAGTTACAACAACGTAATAATGTACAACAATTCTGCTGTGGACAACTACCTGAGAACAGCTATAACCAGTTTTGATCCGGACACTGCTAATGAAAACTGGCAGCTGGCTGCCTGGGATGGGACTACAGGCTTTTCCGAAAAAGGAGACGCTGCATGGTTGTGGATGGCAACCATTAATTATGTCTACATTATGGATGACGACCTGGATATAGGAACTCCCAGAATACAGCCTCATGGTGCAGATATTTTTGGTAGCATTCTGGAATGGAAACGCACAGGAAATTAAACAGGGAGTTGAATTTCGACTTCAAATCCCATTTTTTTCTTTTGAATAGTGTGTGAAACTGAGCATAAAGAAAAGAGGAGGAGTTTAAATTAAGAAAAGCCAATCCTATTTCCTGATGGGGGCAGTAGTTGTATTTATAGCAGTTATTTTTATTTCCATGTCAGCCAGTAAGCCGGTTAGCTCGGCTCCCCAGGCTGCTGATGAATTAGTCGTGAATGTGTATTCACATACCGGAGAACCAAAAGCAGGCTTTGACCCGCTTCTGGGATGGGGATGCGGTCATGTGAATTATGAACCATTGATACAGAGCACTCTTTTTAAGTCCGCTGATGATGGCAGTATAATAGATGACCTTGCTACAGCTTACTCGGTTAGTTCTGATGGGAAGACCTGGACTGTACATATAAGAGATGATGTTAAATTCACGGATGGGGAGAAATTAACAGCGGAAGACGTAGCCTTTACCTTTAATACCGCAGTTGGAAGCAATTCGGAGCTGGATATGAGCAATCTTGAAAATGCTGCAGCAATAAATGATACTGCAGTTGAATTCAAATTAAAAGAACCCCAGTCCAGCTTCATCTGGAGACTCAGATACGTTGGAATTGTGCCGGAACATGCATATAAAGAAGAAACCTATGGGTCCAATCCGATCGGATCGGGACCATATAAATTGGTACAGTGGGACAAGGGTCAACAGGCAATATTTAATTTAAACGAAGATTACTATGGGAAAAAACCATTCTTCAAAAAAATAACGTTGTTATTCCTGGATAAAGAAACGGCATTTGCAGCTGCAAGGTCCGGGGAAGTAGACCTGGCTGAAATCGACATTAACCATGCAAATCAAACCGTAGATGGATATAATTTAATGTCTCTTCCCTCCTCACGAGCATTTGGAGTTTCGTTCCCCATGCAGAATAATACCGGTGAAATAAGTCTGCAGGGAGATCCCATAGGCAATAATGTAACAGCAGATCTGGCAATTCGAAAAGCCTTAAACACAGGGATCGACAGAAAAGCCATACTTGACGGAGTAATCTATGGAAAGGGAGATGTAGAATACACCGGAATCGATCAACGAGACTTTGGGAACCCTGAAGCTAAAATCAATGATTCAAATCTCGAAGACGCCAAAATAATGTTAGAAAACGCAGGATGGAAAGACAATGATGGCGATGGAATTCGAGAAAAAGATGGAACTAAAGCAGAATTTAAGCTCTACTATTCTTCAGCAGATCAAACAAGGCAAGCTCTTTCTGTAGCTGTAAGCGAACAAGCCAGAAAATTAGGCATAAAAATAGACCTTGTCGGCACAAACTGGGATGAAATATATGCCAATCAATACAGTTCAGCCGTTTTATACGCTTACAGCAGCATAGATACCTTCAATTTATACATGCAGTACCACAGTAAAGAAGCAGATGATACCTACAAGAATCCGGGACTTTACAATAATCCTGTTGTAGATGGATATTTAGAATCAGCTTTAAGGTCTGCAGACCAGGACCAGGCTACAAAATACTGGCAATTAGCTGCGTATGACGGAAACACCGGTTACGGGCCTGCAGGAGATGCAACGTGGTTATGGCTGGTGACAATGGATTATCTGTATACTGTTGATGAAACCCTGGACATAGGAACTCCACAAAAAAACGCCGGGTCTGATATTTTAGGAAATATCTACGAATGGACAAGGACAGATGCAACCAGCTCGACTTGAAGATGCAACCAGCTTGACTTGAAATGAGTGATATTAACATCGTAATAAAATATTAACATCGTAATAAAATATTAACATCGTAATAAAATATTAACATCGTAATAAAATGATGTTATAAATATTACTCCTTTTACCTTTTTTTATCCGGGACTGGAATTTGAGGGAAAATTACTGAAAAATATGGTACAGCCTATTTCGACTTAAAATAGTATGAAAATTCGTCATATTATTCATAATTATTCATACATATTCGTAGTATTTGTCTCTAAGTTAAAATTGATTCATTATAATATAATTCCGAGATGAGGAGATAGTGTGTTAGACAAGGACAAAATAGCGGGCTTCATAGGAAATAAAATACTTCGGTTGATAAGTCTCTTGATTGTAGTTTGCTTTGTAAGTTTCATGCTTATTCAATACTCGCCCATAGACCCTGTTAGAGCATATATTGGAGAAATGCCAGTGAGTGCAGAGCACAAAGAGAAACTTGAGGAATATTGGGGAGTTAACACGCCTCCGCAGGAAAAATTCCTGAACTGGGCAGGAGACGCTCTTAAGGGAAACTTTGGAATATCATTGATTTATAGAATGCCTGTTACTGATGTAATCAAAGAAAGATTCACAGCTTCCCTTGTTCTTATGGCAGCTTCATGGCTGTTTTCAGGAATTTTAGGTTTCATTTTAGGGATAATAGCGGGAATGAAGAAAGGGACGTGGATAGATAAGGCAATAAAAATTTATTGTTATGTTTTAGCTGCCACACCAACTTTCTGGCTGGCACTAATTCTATTAATGGTATTTTCAGTGTATTTAGGCTGGTTCCCTATAGGTTTAAGTGTACCAATAGGGGTCACTGCGGAAAATGTGACTTTTTTTGATTGGTTTTTGCGTTTAATTCTTCCTGCACTAACTTTGAGTTTATTGGGAGTTGCACAAATTGCGCTTTTTACCCGGGAAAAATTAATAGAAGTTCTATCCAGTGATTATGTATTATTTGCAAAAGCAAGAGGGGAAAAAGGACTGGACCTGGTATTAAGGCATGGAATTAGAAACGTTGCACTTCCAGCTATTACACTGCAGTTTTTAGGGTTCAGTGAATTGTTTGGAGGAACCGTTCTGGTTGAACAGGTATTTTCCTATCCCGGAATTGGACAGGCTGCAGTAGCAGCAGGCTTGAGATCTGATGTACCACTGCTTTTGGGAATAGTTATTGTTAGTGCTTGCTTTGTCTTTTTTGGAAACGCAATTGCTGATATGATATACCAGTTTGTTGACCCCAGGATAAAACAACAGGAGGCGTCAATATGAGTACTGCTGTTGTAACAGTTAACAAAGGAGTATTCACAGGCTTTAATTTAAGGCAGAAGACTCTTTTAATTATAGGCTTCACGTCCCTTTTATTGCTTGCAATTGTGATTTCCAGCGTGGGTTTCGGCGACGAATCCTTACATACTAATTTTGGTTCTAAAAACCTTAACCCTTCCCCGGAACATCCGTTTGGGACAGATTGGATGGGAAGAGACATGTTCATAAGAACTCTAAAGGGACTTGGTTCAAGCATAATGATTGGAGCTTTTGCTTCTACAATCAGTACTATACTGGCTATAATTTTAGGCTTGCTCTCAAGTACAGGAAAGATCGCAGATTCCTTTATCGCCTGGTTAGTGGATTTATTTCTTTCAATCCCCCACCTTCTTTTGATAATCCTTATTTCCATAGGATTCGGAGGAGGAGCAACAGGAGTCATTATTGGAGTTGCATTAACGCATTGGACAGGCTTAACAAGAGTTGTAAGGGCAGAAATTAAGCAGGTAAAAACCCAGGAATACATCCATATATCCAGAAATCTGGGAAAGTCAAAATGGTGGATAGCTACAAAACATATCTTTCCCCATTTAATTCCTCAAATATTCCTGGGCACGATTTTAATGTTTCCACATGCCATTTTGCATGAAGCTTCCGCCACATTCCTGGGATTTGGACTTTCACCCCACGAACCGGCAATTGGTATAATTTTATCAGAGTCTATGAAGTACCTCTCGGCAGGGTACTGGTGGCTTGCCTTCTTCCCGGGATTATCCCTGTTAATTGTAGTCCTG
>JBFHIK010000110.1:0-7877 GCA_041596555.1 Methanosarcina sp. | reverse complement strand
CTTCAGGTCTACTGTTTCTCCTCTTGTTAACTCGGGATCCCCTGTCACTGATACCTTTATAATCGGCTCTCCGTAACTCTTGTAGTAGTCTACAGTAGAGCCTTGATCCAGAATAATGAAATTCGTTTCATCGTTTCCGAGGGCTGGAAGTGCAGTCACTGATACTAATAATAGAATTAACGCAAACGTAGTAACTTTTTTAATCATTTTTTGCCTTAATATTTTTATGGGCACTCGTATCATATCTCGGCCCCCTGAATTTGTTTTTTTATCTCTGTTTCTTTTTCTGCCGTCTTGATTCTTTTTCTCTTATCCCTCCAGGTATCAAGGAAAACTATCAGCGGTGGGAAGACCACAAAGGTTGCCAGGAGAGCCAGCACGACATCGATAACCGTAACCATCCCGAAATCGGATATCATGGGGAAAGGAGAAGCCAGAAGGGCCATAAACCCAAATACGGTAGTAGCTCCTGAAGCAACGATTGCGCTTCCTATTTTGGAACTGGCCATATGGATCGCTTCCATAGGACTTTGTCCTTTATCCTTTTCCTCAAAGTAACGTTCCATCATGAGGACAGCATATTCGGACCCCACTCCTAAAATCAAAGCTCCCAGAGTTGCTGTTAGAGGAGTATAGCTGATGTTAAGGGTGCTCATGATTCCTCCTGACCAACCGATAACTATTACCATTGGGATTATAGGGACCAGAGCTTTCACCCAGTCTCTATAAACAATATAAAGACCTGCGAGCACGAGGACAAGGCCCAGGAAAGTCATTGCTACTCTTCCACTGGTAAGAGCAGTAATTACCTCTATAAAGACGACCGAACTTCCGGTAATCGTGGCCGTGACACCCGGAGGAGCTGGCATCCACTGCATATCCTGCTTAACGATGTTTGTAAGTTCTTTAATACCTGTTACCTTGATGTCTGAAACTGCATTCCCTATATTGAAGTTCAGGAGAAGCATGTTTTTCCCGTACATGTAGCGGTCCTTCTGCGCATCAGGGATTTCTGAATAAATATCCTCTATCTCCTGAGTGGTATCAGGAATCACTCCATCATTCTTTTCCTTTACGAGAGATACGATACTCGAAGCGCTGTAAATATGGCTACTGGTTGCCACTTCATGTTCGGAAAACTGGTCAATCCATTTCAAGACCTCAGGGCTGGCTGTATCCTCAACCTTTATTATAAGGTTTAATTCGTCGTCCCCACCCATTATGTCCCCCATGTGTTTAAGATCCACAAGAGAAGGCATATCCTGGGGGACAAATTTTTGAACGTCTGTCTGGATAGGTACGGACTGATCGAGGTAGATACCGCTAACGCAGAGTAAGGCTGCGATTCCCAGCACGATAACATCGTATTTGATAGTCAAATCCGTGGTTTTCTGGAGGATCTTTCCGATTAGATGGCCGCTCTCGGTATCTCCCTCTGGCTTTTTCTGTTTTCCCGAATCTGCCGGTTTTATCTTATTTACTACTTTCCTCAAGGGGTTTTTATCTGAATAACTATCAAATATTGAAAGTGTTGCAACACCTACGAATATGGAGGAGAGGTAACACATAACAATCCCTATCATTAGCAGTTTTCCAAAGTCCTGGATCATTGGCACCGTGGATGTAAAAAGGGAGAAAAAGCCAAGTGCTGTCATTGCCAGAGCTATGAGGACTGCAGGACCTGTGTGCTTTACAGTTTCTATAACTGCTCTTGTTTTATTCCCTTTTTCCTGCAGTTCTTCTTCAAGCCTGTTGTGGAACTGGATGGCATAGTCGATCCCTACGCCTATGAGGATCGGGAACGCAGACATTGAAACCATGGACATGGGAATCCCGACATACCCCATAGCTCCGAAGGTGTAAACAATGCCAAGAAGAACTACTGGCAGGGGGAGAAGACACCAGCGGACATGTCTGAACACGATGAGCAGCACAATAACCATGAAAATAGCTGAAAGCCCTAAAAGTACACCCATACTGGAATTCATCTCATAGTTCATGGAGATGCTGAATGCCGGGTCACCTGTAACGATAATATTGTAAGAAGGTGGAAATTCCGCAAACGGGACCGCATCTTCAGTAGCAGTAAGGATATCTTGTTGAGTGTTGTCACTGGCTGAGCCGGCCATGACTACTGAAATCAGCATGTGGGTATTGTCAGGGATAATCTGATCAAAAATAGCAGGATTTTCGTCTATGATAGCTTCTATTTCTTTATTGGTTTTGGGGAGTTCATACCTCCCTGTCATCTTGTAGTTGATCGTTTTGATAAGGGAAGCAGGGCTTGTAGTTTCAATCACTCCATCCGTTGCTGCAAGCTGATGTTCTAACCTGCTCACAGCTTCCATCAGGTCAGCATTTCTCACATCGTTGCCCTCTACCATTACAACAATAGATTGTGTCTGAAATATATTCTGATAAAGGTGATCGAAGTTCTGGTAGAGAGGAGAATCTTTTCCTACAAAGGTCTCTGTTCCTGATTTCATCTCGATTAGTTGTGCACCCTGCATTGCTATGACTATGAACAGGAAAGCTACCAGGAGTACGGAAAAACGGTTATTCTGAGTAAAAAACCCAAGTTTTTCAAAATATTTTTTAATAGTTGATTCCTCTCCTAATTTTTAATGTGAAGTAAAATCCAGGGACCTTGATTCACAGCTTCAATCCGCCACTTTTCCCTTTGGGCTGGGGGTTCCACATTCAAGGTTTGTTATTATTACATCTCTATCCTTTTTATACTGTCTTATTTTTTTTAAGTATTGTAGATTTGGTGACGTATTATAGATAGAAAAGATTTAAATCTATTGTTACTTTAGGGGTAACAAATGTTTTCTCAACTTAATCCTCAGCTAATTAGAAATCTGGAACGGTTAGGGCTAACTGAAAACGAGGCAAAAGTATATGTTGGGGTTGTCAGTTTGAGGGAAGCTACAGCCAGGGAAGTCCATGAACTCACTAATGTTCCAAGAGCCAAGATATACGAAGTTTTTAAAGTGCTGGCAAAGAAGGGTTATCTGGAAGTCCGCCAGGGTTCTCCAATCTATTTTCGTGCAGTTGACCCCAAGCAGGTAATAGGTAAGATAAGAGACGAATTCATCAACTGTGCAATCGAGACGTTTGACCAGTTAAATGAATTAAGTTATGAACTTCCTAAAACGTCTCCTGTCTGGTGTATCCAGAGTGAGTGGGGAATAAAAAACAGAATTTTTGAAATCCTGAGCGAAGCAAAGGAAGAACTCATTATTTTCTCATCCAATCCTGAATATCTGCAGGAATTTGAAGTGGCACTACAAAAACTGCAAAAAACGTGCAGGTTAATTTTTATTGTGGATGAGATTGAAAAATTCAAATCGCTGCCTTTTGAGTTTAGAGAAGTTACTCAAGAGTTTAAAGATTTTATCCATGATATTGTAATTGACGGCGCTCAGTACAAAGAAGAACTCTTCATTATTGCTGACGGGAAGGAATCGATTGGTGTCCACAGTGCAGGAAATAAAAGAGAAGCAGTAGTCATCAGAATGCCGGTTGTCTGTTATCTTCAGAAGATGATTTATAATAAGGTACTGGAGCCAGGTTTCCTCAAAAAGGACTGATAACCGGTCTCCATGTCTGAATTTTAAAGTTGTTCTTAAACGTCAGGAAGCTTATTTTTGAACCAGCTTATTCTTTAACCTTTTATAACTCATAAGGTTGCCCGGAATTTTAAGGGGTCTTTTTTCTCTTAAGAATAGAGTCAACGCTGTCGGATACTATTAATATAATCCCGGAACAATCCTTCTATAAGTTTTTCTTGCAGGCTCAGTTACGGAATCAGAAGGTGTATGATATGAACAGTGTAAAGATTGAGGATGTTACTATTCAGTGGTTGGGCAACTCTGGTTTTTTACTTGAAGGGGAAGGCAAAAAGATCTATATCGATCCCTATGAACTCAGTGAAGAGCCTGCTTTTGATGATAAAGCAGATATCCTGTTGATTACTCATGAGCACTTTGACCACTGCAGCCCTGAAGACATACGAAAAGTCAGGCGGTCTGACTCTACCACCCTTATCCCTGAGAGTTGTTCCCTTGAATTCAGGGGAGATGCAAGAAGGGTTGAGGAAGGCGATATTCTGGCGGACGGACTTGAGATCAAAGGGGTCCGGATTGAGGTGGTTCCAGCCTATAACCTTGATAAACCGTATCATCCCAGGGGGCTTGGAGTTGGGTATATCATAGAAATCGGAGGATTGAGAATCTACCATGCAGGAGACTGTGATTTCTTTCCGGAGATGGAATCTTTCAGTGCCGATATAGCCCTTCTGCCCATCGGGGGCACTTATACCATGGATGAAGAGGAAGCTGCCAGTGCAGCAGCAGTTATCTCCCCAAAAGTTGTAATTCCCATGCATTACGGGAGTTCGGGAGAAATAGAGGGAGATCCCGAAAGGTTTAAAGCCCTTGTACACAGCAAGAATCCAGATATTAACGTGATTATTCTTGATTCCTGATTTCGCTTTTTGAGAGAAGGGCTGAAACGGGACTCCTCCATCATAAAAAGGATCGGTCTATCAATGCCTAAAATAGCCAGGAAAAAGCAGAAAAACCTTATTCATAATATAGCAATCCAGCGTATGTGGCGGCTTTTTGAGCTTGCAAAAGCTGAGTTCCCGGAAAACCCAGAGCACAGCAGGCGTTACGTGCAGCTCATACGAAACATCTCTATGAGGAACAGGATTAGCATTCCAAGGGAAATTAAAAACAGGATCTGCAAACACTGTTATGCGTTCCTTATGCCTGGACACAATGCCCGTTACAGATTGAAAGGAGGGTTTATTGTCGTATCCTGCGAGCACTGTGGAAAGGAAATGAGGCAACCCTATAAAAGGTTGAAATAAAAAGGTTGAACTTATAGTTCCCGGTGTTTTCTCCTAAACCGGATTCAAGTGAACATCGAAGTTAGAAGTTGTTTCACAATATAAGTTACAAGGAGAATCACGCTTACGATCAGCAGATATGAGGATACATTTTTGTATACTACGTCTTTTTCCGAACCTGCCTTCATTCCCAGGGACCCGGCACAGCCACTACAAGCAGAATCACACCCGCATCCCAGCTTGATTTCCTGGTAGCGGTTCTGAGCATTTTTATTGATATTAACTGAACTGTTGTTTATGACAGGCAGTATTTTTTTATTGTTTTCGGACATGTATGCAGGGTTTGCATCCAAATGATATAAACGTTCTTTTTATGTCTTAATAATTTCCCGAATATTTCCCGAATATTGATGAGGCTTTTATCTTCTTTAAGAATCTTCTCAAATCCCAGAGTCAGAACTTAAAGGTTAGATGTTTGCAGGGTCAAAAACACTGAATTTCCCGATAATTCAGATGTTTTTCGGGAAACATACATCTCAGACATATATTACGGAAATTCTCCTGGTACGGAAATCCTCTTAGTACGGAAATCCTCTTAGTACGGAAATCCACTTAGGGCGCTCTGTCCCTTCCATAAAGATATCTACCGGTGAGTTTCCGCTTTAGAAGGGGTTTCATGCCCTCTCATCTTTCTTATTGCTAAAGCGATTTGCTTTGCAATTACGGATTTTGGACCCTTATCATCCACGAGCACCCTCCCGCTGACTTCCCACCAGAATTTGGGATAGGCTTTTTCAGGCTCTACTTCAGGGTTCAGGCCCAGTTGTCTGGAAGCTTCTTTAATCTCATTCAGATGCGGCTCCTTTATGGCATTTTTTCGAGAGATTATCCTTCCATTGCTTCTGGATTTAGTCTGGTCAATGTATGCAGGCCAGATTACAAGTTTTCCTTTATCTTTCATCATCATGCTATCTTCGTTCTAAATTGCTTTCATTAAATTTAAAACTGCCCGGCAGCTTTTGAAGTTCTGATGTTTATTTTTATCAATGTAAAGGTTCTGGTTTTTCTCCAGATACGAGAACCTGTAACTATTTATATTCCCTGAACAATTTCTGCACGGTGCGTTATATGATTCCGGTTTTTTCAATTGATGAACAGGTCAGGGCTTACATCAGGAAAAGCGGGCAGGACTTCAGGCTTTCCACTTCACCAGAGGGGCCTGTGCTTTTCCCGCTCGGGGAATCCTCTTCCAAACCCTCTGACATGAAAATCCTTATTGGCAGTAATATTCTTTACGTTTCCAAACTTCAGGCAAAATATATCAAAAAAATTGACTGGCCCATGGTAGAAAGGTATCTGAGTTCTTCAGGAGACTCAAAAACCTGAGTTTGAGCTTTGATTGCTATTTTTTTTCTCAATAAATTTTTTCTTTTCTGTTAGCTAAACCGGAGTTATTTTGTGTTTTTCTTCTGACAGGTTATCCGTTTTGTTTATTAAGAAGAGAGCGCATAGGATAAAGGCTGACCTGTTACAGATCCTGCAAGCTTCGCTCTAAATAACGAAAACGGCTGCAGGCTGAAAAGAGATCGCTTCAAGCCCAAGGGAGAATTTTTCCGTGAAACTGAGAACAAAAAGTATATTTATACTCCTTGCCCTGCTGGTGGTCTTCATGTCGGGCTGTATTGATCAAAAAAAGGAGATCATTCTGGATGAGCCTGGCAATATCTCTAACTATGAATTTGAAGTTTTTCTGGATGATTGGGATAACAATATTCCAGCAAATACCACCACATATTATATTCTGGATGAAAAAACAGAGGTACAGGTAGTCAGCATTGTCATAAATAGCAGTAAGCTTGAAATTTTCCCGCCTGATTCCCTTGGAGGCAGTTCCAATGAAGGCCCTATTAAAAATTTTGTACTTCTGGCGGAACCTGCAAACGAAACCGTAGCAAGTTCAAAAACTTTTATGAGGCTTTCAAATAGCAGCAACGTTTCGGATATCAAGTATAATCTTACACAGGAAATTTCCCGAAACATGAAGGTCATAAATCTTGAATTTGAAGAACCGGTTACGGGTTTTGTTGCATACACCCTTGATACTCCTGGAACTCAGAGTTTTGCCTTTATGAAACCCGACTCCGAGTTCATCCGTGTAGTTCTTCCGGAGGGTTTTCTCACAGGTAACAGAATATTCGGGATAGCAAGGCCTGCACCTTATGACACAGGCTTCGATGAGGAAGGGCGGGAGACTCTTCTGTGGATCTCTTCTAAGATGGGAGAACGGGAAGAGGCTATTCAGGTTAAATACTATGCTGAATCCGCACCCATGTATTTCTTCGCCGCAATTGTAGCCCTGCTCTTCGGGGCTGGTATGGTGCTTTCAAGGTATTCCCGGAGCAAAAAAGAACTGGAAAGCGTCCGGGATATTTTAAAACTCGAAAAGGAATATGAGGAGAAAGGGCGTCGGAAAAATAAATAATCCGGGACAAATATCCCCCTTTTTAAGTTGAATGCCCCGCTAGCTTGCTGCGGGGTGTGCCAGCACAACTTTGATTCAGGGCTCTTTTTCTTCACATCTTTAACTATTTTTAGTCAAGTAAGTAACTATATATTCAAGTTCGACGTATTATTTCCCTGATGAGGGCGTTGGGAAGTCTCCGGCATAAATTCCGTTATTTCTTTAAATCTGCAACGGAAGGTCTCTCTCCTGTTGTCGGTTCCCTTCTCTCTCTTCTAATAGTTTTTGTGCTCGTGGGTGCAGTTGCCAGCAGCATTAATCTTTTCGTCGATAAGACAAACCTTCAACCTTCTGTTGCAAAAATTACTCTTGAATCCTGTGAAGGAGGTATTTACGGTTCTGAATCACCTGAGACCGTCAAGTTTGCAGAAAATCAGATTATCCTTATGCATGGGGGTGGAGATCCCCTCCCACTGGATTCTATCTCGATAAAGATCTCTGGATATGGAAATTCCTACCAGGGTATTCCTAATGGAAGTGGAAAAAGAATTGAAGGAGATG
>JBFHIK010000109.1:0-7907 GCA_041596555.1 Methanosarcina sp. | reverse complement strand
GACCGCGTACTCCCGAGACGCAACTCGGGTGGCAAGTGTATTCACCTGACGCCTTGCCCCCCATTTCATTAATGTCCTCAGAGTCTCCTGAAAATGCCTGAGGAGTAAATCCATGGCTGCTCTCATCCCGGTGTCTTTCTTTGCCAGAAGTTAAAGGTCACTGGTAACACGTAACTGGTGACCCGTAGTTACTCCGGCGAGTACTCCCCATAGATCATTGTCCCGACTCCACCATCTGTGAAAAGCTCAAGAAGCATGGAGTGGGAAACGCTCCCATTTATGATATGTGCCTTTTCTACCCCACTTTTAACCGCGACAGCAGCACCTTTGATTTTGGGGATCATCCCTCCACTGATAACTCCTTCCTCAATAAGAGGATCAATTTCATCCAGCTTTATGCGAGAGATACGGCTGCTCGGGTTTTTAATGTCCCTCAGGAGCCCGGAAACATCGGTCATAAGTATCAATTTTTTAGCATTCAAAGACGCTGCAATGTCTCCTGCAACCGTATCAGCATTGATATTCAGGGCATTGCCTTTTGTATCCACAGCAATCGGAGAGATTACAGGGATATAGCCTTTTTCAAGCATAATATGGAGAATTTCCGGGTTTATGACCTCACTTTCCCCGACCCAGCCTATATCCACTTCAGTTTCCACGCCGTCAACAAGTACGCGTTGTAAAGCCTGTTTATGGCCAAGGATCATTCTTCCATCGTAGCCTGTAAACCCGACACCTTTGCCACCGAACATCCCTATAAGGGATACAATTTTAGTATTGATATTCCCGACAAGGACCATCCTTGCAATTTCCATAGTTTCGTCATCTGTAATGCGAAGTCCCTGGAAAAACTCCGCCTTCTTGCCCATGCGTCCCATTTTTTCGGTGATTTCAGGTCCGCCGCCATGTACGATAACGGGTTTGATTCCCACATAACGCAAGAGAACAACATCTTTTATGATGTCCTCCATGATCTGGACGCTGACCATTGCGTTTCCACCCACTTTGATAACCATGATTGAATCATAGAACTCCTGCATATAAGGCAGGGCTTCAATAAGCACATTCTCTCTTTTGAGTTCCATGATCTAGGAATCAGAAAATCTCTTTTTAAACTTATCGTTAGGTATCACAGATAAAGCAGAGGAATTCTATAAAAAAGAAGATATATCCACATGTTATTAAAAATTTGACTATGTCTAAAAGATATAGAAATAAGCCAGCTAAGATAGCATTAAAGATCCTTCCAGGCTAATTCTGTTATGGAGATCAAAAAGAAAAAGAAAGGACCCCGATTTCCAGGGTATGTGAGAGATACTGGTTTACTCTATTTTTTCGATCTTTTCTTTCTTGACAAAGGGCTTGCTAATTTTCTCAGGCATCCATTCAGGTCTATTTTTGGGGGCTGCGACAAGATCTTTCCATGCCTTGAAAACGTGCACCTTCTTTGTCCCGCGTTCTCTGAGGCGGATGACATCTGGTTTGGATTTGGTACCGGCGCCCCGGTTTGCAGCCTTCAAAGCAGCCTGACGAGGCTGTTTACCAGTGAAAACTCCATGCTCATTGCCTTCTTCGTCTCGTAAAACAAAATTTCTTGTGTTGGACATAAAGGTCACCTCGCAAATTGTATTGTTAGACACTGATTAATTTTTAAAGTATATAAAATCTTTCTTCAGGATGTTGCCTATGGTTATTGGTTTATGCAAAACTGCCCTTAATCTGTGCAGGGCAAAAAAACTAAATATTTATAAATTGTTGTCAAAATGAGAAATGTTTAAATATTTATAAATTGGTAAAAATAAGAGTTAAAATAGGATTCAGGAAAGGGTTTTTAAATATTCTTGTAAAATATATTATATTGTACTTTTGGAAAAGAGCCTGGAAAGCACAAACTTTACATGCTATAACTTCTTATGGTCACTATATTTTTCCAAATGCATATATAATAAAATTATGTATTTGCTAAGAATTGATTCTATAAATCAAGCACATACTCATCTTTTCACGGATCTGGTTAAATATGGAACACTGTAATTTCAACCTCCCGGATGTCCAGGCCAGCAAACCAAGCATAGCCATCAACCTCACCCGTGTTGGGGTAACAAACATGAAAAAGCTGGTTGAAATCAAACGAAAGGACAAGCGTCCTATAGTACTGATTTCAACTTTTGATGTCTTTGTTGACCTGCCCTCGGACCGTAAGGGAGCAAACCTTTCAAGGAACTTCGAAGCTGTAGATGAGGTTCTTGAGAAGGTTCTCAGCACACCGGTGTATGAAATAGAACAACTATGTAGCGATATTGCACATAACCTGCTTGGACGCCACGAATATGCAAATCAGGCTGAAGTCAGGATGAAAAGCGAATATATGATAAGACGCGCCTCCCCTTCAACAGGGATCAAGTGTCAGGAAGTCGTGAATATCTTTGCTGAAGCTTCGGCTGTAAGAGGCAACGGAGATACAGGCTACTTTGATGTGAAAAAACTCATCGGAGCGGAAGTCGTGGGAATGACTGCCTGTCCCTGCGCTCAGGAGATAATGAGAGACAAAGCTGCAAATGAGCTTGCCAACCTTGGAGTTGATAGGGATACTATCATAAAATTCCTTGAGAAGGTTCCTATGGCCACCCACAATCAGCGCGGAATAGGTATTGTCTCAATCAAAGTAGCTCACGATTTTGATGTTTCCCTGGAAAACATAATCAAGATAATTGAAAGCTCCATGAGTTCAAGCGTTTATGAGATCTTGAAACGCTCAGACGAGAAAGTTGTTGTGGAAACTGCTCACATGAACCCCAAGTTTGTGGAAGACTGTGTAAGGGCAATGGCAGACAATGTTGTAAAAGAATTTCCAAACCTTCCCGATAATGCAGTAATCACTCTCAAACAGACCAATGAGGAAAGCATACACAGACACAATGCATATGCCGAAAGGGTCGCTCTCATGGGAGATCTCAGGAAAGAAATCAATCAGTAAAAAGATAACTAATAAATCCAAATAACCAGTGCTGAGAGATCAGCAAACTTTAAATTCTTTTTTTATTTTTCAAACTCTGAAGCCTCTATTAAGTCTTTCAGGGTTTTTTTGGAGTAATTTATAGTTAAGCCCACACAAACTTTATTAAAGGGCCTGAATAACCTATTAGAAGCTATTAAAGAAGGAATGGACTTGCAGGGCCTAAATGCCAGTGTCCTGGAAGCTCTCGAGGTGAAAGCATGGCTGATGCTGAAGAAATCACAGCGGTAGGGCGCAATAAAAAACCCATCCGAGTGGGAGATGCTGTCAAATACGTAAATAGTGATACCGTAAGCAGGGTTAGCGAGATCAAAAAGGACGAACAGGGAAAAGTCTGGGTCCTGCTCGAAAGTACCGACCTATGGTACAGAGAAGAAAACCTGGAACTTACAGATATCAAACCCACAGAAAAGAAAGAAGAAAAGGAGTATACTACCAAAGAACTGGAAGAACGGTTCAGGAAAGACAGAGAAGCGGCTCAGAGCGTTGATCTTGAAAAACTTGACAGTGTCATGAATTAACTGTAAATTCAAAGTCAAGTTTTTGTATAGTGTAAGTAAAACTGATCTACTGATCTTGAATTTTTGACTCGACAACCTTTCAAAATTTGTAATTTTACAGAAAAATAGGCATATTGCCAAAAAATTAGAGGAGGAGGGACAGGAGGGTAATTCTCCCCGCCTTTACTTTTTACACAACCATCGTTTTTTATTTTACCGATAAATTTCTTCGTTGACTTTGCATTTCGTTGCCTTATAATTTACTATTGTTTTGCGTTTGTTTTTTGCAGTCAAGCTGTTTATAAGCAATGCTTTTGAGCGACTTGACTGCTTATTCACCTTTTCTGCATTTTTATCCGCTGCGCAAGAATACATTTACCACCGTGCCTGCCGCCAAGCGGTTTTTGCGGTGTACCCAGGGAGTTCATGCAGCGCGCCATAACAGCCGCACCTCTGGCTAGCCCGTCATCCACAAAGACCACTTTCTCATCGATTTTAGGAGCGAGGTTCATTTTATCCAGGCAGCCCAGGATTAATTTAGGCTTGTTCCCGGTAATCCCGGCCCTACCTGTAATTCCGAAAGTTGTATCTTCAAAAATGAGCCCTTCTTTTTTTGCGACCCCTATGAGCCTGCACACCACTCCAGCCATTACCTCATCAATGACAGCATAAACAATCGGAAGACCATGACTTTTGCAGATCTCCAGGCCTATTGCACTCAGCTTTCCCATATCTGAACCGTTTGCTCCTACATCGCATCCGATAAGCGTTACACCTATCTCCTCGGCTGCATCTGGCCTTACAGGAACACTGCCGTACCTCATTCTATCCTTTGGAACTTTTTCAATGATTATGAGCTCATGAATGCGCCTCGCATAATCTTCGATGGCTTTAGCCTTCATCTTCAGAGTGAGGAAAGAAGGCGGCTTCTGGTTCTCAAAAGCTTCCAGAGCGGTCCCTAACTTAGAATCAACGATTTTCGAACCCCGGATAATGGCGTCAGGAATTGCACCTGCATAACCGCAGAAGTTTCCAATCGTTTTTGCATATGGCTGGTCCTGGCTTGTGATCCTTCCATCAAGGGTCGTCCCGAAGTCGATTGAGATGCAGGGGTTCCTGAAATCAACATCAGTCAGTTTAGCCGCTTCCTTTATTCCTGCTGTTGCAAGCTCTCCCTCCATTTCGTTTGCAACAATTTCAACCCCGGTAGAACCGATTGGGGGCGTAACACCGGCTACAGCCCCATCAAAGATTATTTTTTCCAGTTTACTGTATTTCTGGAGTTTTTTAGAAATATTCGAGATGGACATTGGCGGAGTCATGTTCTTTGGAGGGACACCTCCCAGCAAACACCCTTCTGCCAGGGCTTTGACAAATTCACCCACTTCATCAGGACTGTCAAAGCCTGCAACGACACCCGTAGAGCGCACCACAAAATTAAGGTCAGTCTTTATGTCCAGGTTGGCTTTTTCCATGGCTTCGGTTAAAGTGCTACTCACCAGTTCTGCAACGGCCTCACGCGTAAGTTCCACACCAGTAAGTGTCTTTCCGAACACGGTTTCTCCGGGTTTTGGAGGACGGACATCTCTGGTCATGCGCAAGATTTTGTTTATGATATGTGTCCTTCCGGTGTCCATATTGACAGCTGTAAGGATAGATTTGGTTGTGGTATTTCCTACTTCTACGGAAGCTACGATAAAGAACGGTTTTGATTTGAGATCAATCAAACGAACCTGAGGAGATTCTGCAATTCTGGGTTTCAGAGCCATTTTTTATTCCTTCTTAAGGATTTACACATAGTTCAAATTGAATCAACCTCCAGTACAATTTAACTGCAGATATAAAATTCAATTGAGCTTGTACTATCAAATATAAGAATGGAGTTCATTTTAAACTGCGCTTCTTTTAGTAGTTTAATTAAAGGCTATCCAAATTAATTTGAAAATGATTCAAACTAATTTAAACATTATTAAACTGGTTAAATCTAACACGAATGCATTGGACATAACAATTAGAAACCAGATATTTTAAATATCAAAATATTCCGGAGATGCATCCAGAGTTTGATAAAAATATATGACAAGAACACAATTTATCTGAAGTTTAAAGAAGGTATAACCAAAGCCTATAATAATCTTTGCTAAAACACTTCAAAGTGCCCTTCTATTTCAGTTAAGTATTATTATAACTGACCCATCCACGACTTAGTGATTGTTCTATACTATTTGAGATTTGTCATTGTGTTTACAGACTGAGATTTGTTTTTCATATCCACTTTTTTACAATTCCCAGGGCACTTTTCTTGTGTTTACTTATCATTATTAGTGTGTTTACGTATCATTAATCGTTCCTGACGCAACACCTTATCATTCAGCCTTCAACAGCATTTCTTTACAGGAGTGTTTTGACTTCAAATCAATGTTTTCAATAAAGCCTGATATTATTTACCAATAAGAATAAATTACAGCATATAATTATAAAGAGTACGAATAATATAAGACCTGATTATAATAACGCGTCTAATTAATATTCACCCATAAAATATAATAATTAGATATTGAAGAACTTATCAGAGATAATTTCAAGGAATAACATATATGACGTTTCTTGATATTTGGGCTAAATAATCATCGGAGACCTTTAATGCCGCTAGATCCTATTTGCAAGAAAATGATATCTGACGATACTGAATACTTTTCGGATTACGGGGGAAAACATTACTATTTCTGCAGTACCGAATGCAAACATAAATTCGATACACTGGAAAAAAGCGTTATCCGGCTTAAACGAAACCTGAGTGAAAAAGAAAAGATTTCCTTCGGAAGACTGAAAAGAGATATCATAAAACCGGGAATCTGCACCCTCTGCGGAGCCTGTGCAGCAAACTGTGAGTACATAACCATTGAAAACGGTGCGCCAAAACTGGTTGGCCCCTGCAAAGCCTGTGGGGTCTGCTACTACCAGTGCCCAAGAACTATTACTACAGAAGAGGGACTGATAGGGGGTTTCAGATACGCCTATGCTGCAAGATCTGCTATTCCCGAAATGAAGGGACAGGACGGCGGAGTTGTAACAGCTCTCCTCCTATACGCACTGGACGAAGGACTGATCGACTGCGCTGTGGTCACAACCCGTTCAGAGGAAGAACCCTGGAAACCCATACCCAAATTGGCAACAACCAGAGAGGAGATTCTTGAAAGTGGAGGAAGCATCTACTCCCACTCAATGACTCTGGAAGCCCTGATGAGCGCAATCAAGCAGGGAATGCAGAGCATCGCCTTTGTAGGAACAAGCTGCAACATCGATGCAGTAACAAAGATGCAAAAAAGCTCTTACGGTTTACTGCACCTCTTCATGAGGGCAAAAATCCTGAAATTGGGGCTCTTTTGCATGGACACCTTCGCCTATGAAGGGATAAAGGCAGTGCTGGAAAGTTATGGGATCACGCTCGAAAATGTAGAGTCCATGAAAATCCGAAAAGGAAAGTTCGAAGTTAAACTGAAAGACGGAAAAGAACATGTCTTCGAACTCAGCGATTTCGATGAATACCGAAGTTCATCCTGCCAGTTCTGTACAGACCTTGCCTCTGAAAACTCAGACATCTCCTTCGGCGGAGTCGGCAGCCCCCAGGGCTGGACCACTGTCCTCACCCGCTCAGCCATAGGTTACGAGATCTTCAACGAAGCCATAGACAACGGCTACATCGAAGCCCGGCACCTTACCGATGAAGAACTCGAAAAAGTACTCAACCTGGCAAAAATGAAAAAGGTCCAGATGTATGCTCTGCACATGAGACAGAAAGTGTGAACTACCCATCACTGAAGTAACGGGCTTCCTGCTTCATACCTCGAACTACCGTTCATAAGTCCACAGGCTCTACCCTCTGTTCCAGAGGTGAAGAAAGATCAAATTGGTTCTGGTTTCCCTGACCTGTTTATCGCTCAGGAATTCAGTACATAGATAGGACAGAATAGTATTTAGAGGTTAGAAGATAGCGAAAACATGGGACGTTGAAGGCATTCGTCCCGCCACAAAAGTAACGGGCATTCTGCATTCGACTGTCATAAAAATCCAAAATGAAAAGATAGTCATCTTAAGCGAAAAATATATACCCATAAATTTGCCCTCTTGAGCGAAAAGAAGTGGAGAGAAAAGAACACTGCGTACTGTTGCGATTACATAGCAATTCCCAGAAAATCTTTGATTTCCTGCGATCCCGAGGCGCAATTCGGGCGAGATGCAATTCAGTATACTTATCCATAATAAGTCCTCTTGAGCGCAGCGAAAAGGACCGCGTACTCCCGAGGCGCAATTCGGGCGAGGCGCAATTCGGGCGAGATGCAATTCAGTATACTTATCCATAATAAGTCCTCTTGAGCGCAGCGAAAAGG
>JBFHIK010000108.1:0-7944 GCA_041596555.1 Methanosarcina sp. | reverse complement strand
TTCTATTTTTTGGTTTTTCTTTGTTGCCTCTTTTTATTGATATAAGACCTTTTATGTTCTTTTGCTATTTCTTTCATTCTTTTTTTCTTTATCTTTTTAGTTGCTGCATTTATTCCTTGCTCTATGCGGAACGGTCTATAGTTATTCACTTTGATTTACCGGTTGATTCATGATTAATAGTTAATAAATAATGAATTGTTTATTACTCTTATATGTTTATTTAATTTAATATATTTTCTAAGTTATATTATTTTTAAGGGTTTTATTCCTTCTCTTTGAAGGTTTAAATCGGATTCTTTTATCAGGTTGGTTGAGATCTTTTTCAGGGTTTTTAATGTATAATCATGTATATTTTCTCTGGAAAAATATATATATTAAGAAAGTGTAAGTTTTTCCTTATATTTCAAATATTTTATATATTTGATCAATATATACAAAACACTATATATAAAGTATATATTTTTATTACTTTATATAATTTGGTTCAATTCCCTCAAACTTATTTCGAAAGAAATAAGTATTACCTCACGCAAACATTTTTCGTTGAAGTGAAATTTAGCTTTGTTTTTCGGAGTAAAATGGCTATCTAAAGCAAGGACAGGAAAAAGCCGGTGATCAAAAAGCCTTCAGGGGAATCAATTATGCCAAAAAGAGCTAGGCTAGCCGTTTATGCCAGTTCCTTCTCGCTTCAGTTTTCCGTTTATTGATTTTCTTTCGATCTCTAGACGATGTCACTGGAGGTCTGGAAGGGACGGCAGTGTATCCCCTGAATGTGAACGATCCTGCCGTAAATATCCTTCAATCTCATTCATTACTCAATATAAGCTTCAAGTTGTTGAAATTTGAACTTTGTTTCTTTCCAAGCATGAACATAACAACGTGAACAAAAAAAGAGAATGTGGTCGTTATGAATAGGTTAAATCTGTTGGTGTCGGGAGTCGCTGTGCTGCTTCTCGTGGCTGCTGGTGCCTATTCTTCTCTTGGCTATGCAGGGAATGATCAAATTGCATCCCACTACATGACCAAGGGAGAATGGTCCGATTCGGTCTGCGGAGGCTGTCACTTCGATGTCTACGAAAATGTCAATCATTCATATCATGTACAGGTAAACATGAGTCGATGGTCGCCTCTTACAAATTTTGATCTTAATACCTCCGGAGAAGAGGAATGGGTCAAAGAATTCGGGAAGTACCATCCTGGAGGAGGTCCGCTTGCAGAATATGGTGTTGGCGTTGACTGTATGATGTGCCATGAGCAGCATGGTCTCTACGATTTCGATGCCCGTGCCGAGAAAATTGAAAAAGGAGAATATAGTGATGCAAACAGCGCAGCTATGGTAAAGTCAAGTCTTGCTGCAAGAACCAGTCCTATACAGTTTTTTGTCTACAATGCTAACCTGCTTACTCCCTACCCCCTGCTAATCGTTTTCCACGATGATGTAAACGGGGCTCCGATGGAATCTTCCTGTGCCGAAAAATGTCACATCACCGATGTGGAAACGAGGGCTGTAGCCTGGGGCAGTGAGGAAGCCTATGCAGAGTCAGACGCTCATGCAGCAAACGGCGTTGAATGTACAGAATGCCATCACACTGAAGGTTTCATTATAACCTCGGATCACCAGATAGGACGTGGAAACACTTCTGATTCCCCCGACCTTCCGGAGAGCCACTACGATGATACCATGCGCAGCTGTGACGACGCTGAGTGCCATGCAGGCATCTCGCACGGTCCATTCGCTGACTCTCACATGGAATTCCTTGCCTGTGAAGCCTGCCACATCCCTGAACTTCCTGGAGGAGACCTGGATGGCGGCAAGCCACTTGAGGCTTTCAGCTGGCAGAATGGAGAACGTGAAGATGTTTACCGGGAAGCAGACTTCCAGCCTGCCCTTGCCTGGTACAACGGAACCTTCGGCGATGTCCTGCCAGGTGTGGATTCGAGGAATGACACAGGTGTAAAGCTTACCCCGTTCAACAATATTACTGGAACCTGGTGGGACGCAGGCACTGATCCTGAAGTGCTCGCAAACCCAGACACGAGTATGTCCACTGGAGATCCGATCCCGGTACAGTATGTGAAGGCAGCGGATTCCAACGGTGATGGTGAAGTCACAGTGGACGAAATGCAGGCTTACGATGCCAACGGAGACGGAAAGCCCGATTATCCGAATGCGGTCCTGAGGACAGTGGAACTTTATTATCAGGTCGCTCATAGCATTGTCAGCAAAGATGTGGGAATTTCTTCTCCCCTGACCTGCAGAGACTGCCATGGAAGCAAAGCCGTTATTGACTGGACATCTATAGGTTATGAAGAGGATCCGGGAGGAGACTCAGCAGCCGCAAAAAGCATCGCTGTTACCTATCCAAGGCCAAAACCTGTAGAGGTTGAAACGGAGCCTGCACTGTAAGGAGGCGGCAAACCTTGAGTGACATTAGTAGACTTGATAAACTGCCTGAAAAGGCGATTATACCCATGAGGCAGCACGACGGAATTGCTTGTGCTCCTCTGGTTAAGAAAGGCGAAGAGGTTCTCGTCGGCCAGAAGCTGGGGGAATGCGAGGGTAGCGACCTCGCTTATGTCCATTCCCCTTTCTGTGGGACTGTGGAATCAATTGGGTTGATGCCAAATCCCACCGGAAAGAGAATCCTCAGTGTTGTGCTCACACCTTCAGAGTGTACACAATCTGTTGAGTTCGTTCCTGAAAAGAATGCATCTCCTTCAAGGTTAATCCAGATAATCAAGGAAGCGGGAATTGTTGAATATTACGAAAAGCCCACATACCTTGCCCTGAAGCCTGGAAAGAGGATCGACACTCTGGTCATGAATGCAACCTTCCCCCTGATTTCCCATGCTTACCTGAGTTCCCTTGATAAGGTTCTCAAAGGGTTCAGCCTTATGCTTGATGCAAGTGGGATATCGAGGGGAGTAATTGTACTCCGGGCAGATGACAAGGAGTCCATAAAGGCCTTCAAAGGCGCTGTAGTTGATGGAAAACCCCTCACTATTGCCCCGATCATCGGGAAGAGACACGCTGATTACTACCTTGAAGACCTTGACGACCGGATCATCGTGGTTGTAGCAGGCAAAATCACCTATACCCCCACGATGATGAACCTGCTCTCAGCCAATGTGATGGGCAGGAAGATTTCTCTGGGGCGTGAGCCCTCAGATGTGCATGTAGTAGTCTGCGGAGTAAAATCTGCCAAAGCAGTATACGATGCCATCTATGAAGGCAAGCCGTACCTTGAAAACGCAGTAACGGTCACAGGAGCTGTCAACAAGCCAGGGACCGTCTTTGTCAGGTTCGGAACTCCTCTAAAGGATGTAATTGATGCCTGCGGAGGTTACAAGGGTGAACCCGGTAAGCTTATTGTTAACGGGTCAATGGGCGGAGTAGCCGTGTATACGGATGAGGCTCCAGTGGTTAAGAACACCACAGGAATTGTCGTCCAGACCAAAGCAGAAGTCCTGCGGGATGAAACGACTGCCTGTATCCACTGCGCCCGCTGTGTTGACATCTGTCCTATGAACCTGCTCCCGACCAGGATTGCATCCTATTCGGACATCGGAAAATACGAGGAATGTGGGCAACTGTACGCTATGAACTGCATTGAGTGCGGGGCATGTGCGGTAGTTTGTCCCTCAAAGAGACATCTTGTGCAATTGATCAAATACTCAAAGCTTCAGATCCACAACATATATGCTGCTGAAGCTATGGGGGAGGCGACTAAATAAATGGCCTTTACGGTATCCCCACCTCCTCATATAAAGGAAGGTGTATCGGTTAAGAAATTAATGTGGAGCAGATTCATTGTTCTTCTCCCGTTATGTTTAGCTTCGATTTATTTATTCGGATTCCCTGCTCTCGGTAATCTTGTTGCCGGAGTTCTGGGTGCAGTTTTTATCGAGCTGGCAATCCAAAAGGCGTTCAAACAGAAAGTCACAATCGGTGACGGAAATGCAGTCTATCTGGGACTTCTGATCGCACTGATGGTCCCACCCGCAGTACCCTTCTGGCTTCCCTTTATCGGGGCAGTCTTCGGGATCGGGGTTGTAAAGCATGCTTTTGGGGGTCTTGGCTCTTATATGTTCCACCCCGCACTGGCTACCTGGGTCTTTTTGAAACTTTCCTGGGCTACACTGATGATCCCGACCTCAGTTCCCCAGCTTGGCTCGCTCTCAGACCTTATCCTTGATACCGGAGCCGGGTTCATAGCTGATGCATCTCCCATAGCTATGATCGGTGTGCTGTACCTCATTGCCAGAAGGTACATTGAGTGGAGAATTCCTTTCATGTATTTACTGACAACTGTGGTGCTTGTGGTTTTGCTAGGAGATCCTCTTTCTTACGTCTTTACAGGGTCTTTACTGCTTGGAGTCTTTTTCATTGCAACGGAAACCTCTACTTCTCCGATAACTAAGAACGGAAGACTTGTTTACGGGGTTGCTTGTGGGGTCCTTACAGTAATTTACGGGTACTTCACCGGAAATTATATTGAGGGGACCTTTTATGGACTGCTGCTTGCAAACGCCATAGCTCCGATGATCGAACGCTCCACCGTTCCAAAGCCTTTTGGAGGTGTTGAAGCGTGAAAAATACCCCGGCAAACATTATCATAAAAATGATTGTACTTTCAGCGCTTGCGGCTATACTTCTGGCAGCGACCTTTGTCCCTACCCAGGTGCAGTTGAAAGTGCTGCAGGAGGAACAGCAGAAACAGGCATTAAAAGTGGTTCTGCCTCAAGCTGCAGATTTCGAGCCGGTGACCGGAGATGAGGTAGATGCTGACGGAAATCCTGTGGTTCTGTATTTCCGTGGAGTCGACTCTTCCGGAAATATCGTAGGTTATGCCTTCCGGAATACTCAACCCGGTGCACAGGGCCTTGTCGAGGTTCTCGGTGGAGTAAGCTCGGACTTTAGCACCATAACAGGAATGGAAGTTATGTCCCACGCCGAAACTCCGGGGCTTGGAGCAAAAATTATTGAGCCTGGGTTTAAGTCCCAATTCTTAAACCTGCCTGTTGCAGATCTGAGCCTGTCCAGTGCTGGTGGAAAAGTTGATGCCATTTCCGGTGCGACCATTTCCTCCGTAACGGTGGTGAATGCTCTGCACATTGGTATCGATGGTGTAAGAGCTCAGGAAGGGTGATTCATATGGGTGATAATAGGAGTGTAGCAAGTGAATTTATGCGAGGAATTACCAAGGACAACCCCACATTTGGCCTCGTGTTAGGGCTTTGCCCTACGCTGGCTGTCACCACTTCCGTTGAAAACGGGATTGGTATGGCTGCGGGGACTTTATTCGTCCTGGTCGGTTCAAATATGCTGGTATCAGTACTTAGAAAAGAAATTCCTGACTCAGTGAGAATTCCAATAGAACTTATTGTCATAGCTACTTTCGTTTCGATAGTGGATATGGTAATGGAAGCGTTTACACCTGACATATATGCAGCTTTAGGTGTGTACATTCCCCTGATCGTGGTGAATTGCATTGTTATCGGACGTGCTGAAGCCTATGCCTTGAAGAATGGAGTCTTTTATTCGATAGTTGATGCATTCGGTATAGGCACAGGGTTCCTGCTGGTACTAATGCTTCTTGGAGGTATCAGGGAGCTGCTGGGAACAGGTGGGATCAAGCTCTTTGGAGTTCAGTTAGTTGACTTTGTCTCCATGCTGGGGTACAATCCCATAGGTGTTATGACTCTGTCGTCGGGAGCATTCCTTACCATTGCGGTCCTGATGACTATGGTCAATTACCGCAAGATTTTAAAGGCTATGAAAGGTGGTTAAAATGGCAGACGCATCTTTATTTGCAATCTTTATGGATGGCGTGTTCCTGAAGAACTTCCTGGTGGTCCAGTTCCTGGGGCTCTGTTCCTTCGTGGGTGTCACAAAGGACGTAAAAAGCGCATCCGGGATGTCAGGGGCAGTTATCTTCGTTATAACGCTGTCCGCTTTCGTGTCCTACCTTCTGTACACGTTCATTCTGTTACCCTTGAGGCTTGAGTACCTGAACACTATTGCATTCATCATAGTGATTGCAGCGCTTGTGCAGCTGGTAGAGTTTATTGTCCGGAAGTTTATGCCACCGTTGTACAGGTCACTTGGTATTTACCTGCCTCTGATCTCCACGAACTGTGCAGTGCTTGGTGCTGTGCTGCTTAATGTGATGAACGAATACACCTTCATCCAGAGTATTACTTTCGGGATTGCAGCTGGGGTCGGATATACTGTTGCAATGCTCATTATGGCTTCCATACGTGAGAGGAGTAACGTGCTCTATGTCCCAAAAGCAGTTGGAAGAGGTGTCACGTATGCTTTCTTCATTGCACTGATTATGTCTATGTCCTTTGCTAACTACTTCAAGGTGATTCCACTATGAGCGACCTTACAACAGTACTCATAAATACCGTTTCGGTACTTGTGGGGCTTTGTATTGCTGTAGGTGCAATGCTGGTATTTGCCTCCAAGGTCTTTAAAGTGGAAACCAACCCTCTGGTCGATGAGGTTGCTTCCCTTCTTCCGGGAGCTAACTGTGGTGGGTGCGGATTTGCCGGATGTGCTTCCTGTGCTGAAGCCATTGTCTTAAAAGGTGCACCTATAAACAGCTGCCCGGTCGGAGGATATGATGTTGCAAAACAGATCGGCGCAGTCATGGGACAGGAAATCTCAGAGTCTGAGAAGGCTTTCCCCTTTGTCCGCTGTCAGGGCGGACAGGCTCACTGTACGACCCTTTATGATTATCAGGGAGTGGAAGGCTGCAAAGCTGCCCTCATGCTCTGTGATTCCAGGAAAGGCTGTACTTACGGCTGTATGGGGCTTGGGACCTGTGTAAGGGCCTGCCAGTTTGACGCCCTCTCCATGGGAGAAGATGGTTTCCCGGTTGTGAACAAGAATCTTTGTACAAGCTGCGGAAACTGTATTGCAGCCTGCCCGAACGGTGTGCTAACTTTTGCCAGGGACTCAGAGAAAGTACATGTGCTCTGCCGCTCCCATGATAAGGGTAAGGACGTTAAGGCGGTCTGTGAAGTCGGCTGTATCGGCTGTAAGAAATGTGAAAAAGAATGCCCCGCAGGTGCTATCAAGGTCACCGACTTCCTGGCTGAAATTGATCAGGAAAAGTGTACAGCATGCGGAGCCTGTGTTACTATCTGCCCGCAGAAGGCAATCGAGCTCCGGTAATCCGGGCTCGTTTATTTTCTGACAGCCTTTAAAGACTAAAGAGGTGAAAAATATGCCGTACAAAACTTTCCTTGGCTTGCCTGAAAATATCGTGGCAGCTCTCTGTTACCCTGTAGGCTGGCTCTCAGGCGTGTTCTTCCTGCTCCTTGAGCGCAAGAACAAGTTTGTCCGCTTCCATGCCATGCAGTCGGTCCTGCTCTTCATGCCGTTTGCTCTCTTCATCTTCCTGGTGGCATGGATCCCAACGATCGGCTGGATCATTGCAGATGGCGTTGGAATGCCTGGACTGCTTCTCATCGTAATCCCGATGTACATGGCATTCAGGGGCTCAAAGTTCAAAATCCCCATCATAGGAAAGATTGCCTACGATTATGCCTATGGTGAGTAAACAACAGATTTAACCTGAAAAACCGAATTGCTCCCCCCAAAAGAGCAATTCAACCTTTTCTTTTTGAATTCTTTTTTGTTTCAGTTTTGATTATTTTCTGTCTTTTTGGATTCTTTTCGGATTTCAGTTTTGGATTTTTTAGTTTTTTATCTTACGAAGCGTGAAGACCCCTTCCTCAGCACGTCCGGTTCTACCGGATGGGACAGGGAGGGGATGAAAGCGTCAACCTCCATACAATCTGAAGATTATAATTTCGTATATCTTCATATAGTTACAAAGCGTACTATATGGGATGAAACGAGGCAACCAATGCCGTATATATCCTCACAAAGACCAAAAAGCCCTTATGGAAAAACACTTCGGTAGCTGTCGT
>JBFHIK010000107.1:0-7956 GCA_041596555.1 Methanosarcina sp. | reverse complement strand
GGGCTTCGTGAAGGTCTTTATATCTCTCTGCGGAAGCCCGGAGAAAAGGAGAAATTTAAAACCGCTTTCATGCCGGATTTTCTGTGGGAAAAACCTGGAAGCTGCCCTTCTGATCTTGAATTATACCTGCTTGTGGAAGAGGAACTGCATCATTTTGCAGCCCAGCTTTCATGTGCACAGAGAAAGGCAGAAGATGCCTGTTTTACCGCATGCATGCTTTCGGAATTTGAAGAGCCTCTAAAAACATATGGTTCATGGATGTACCCTTATCTTTTCCGGGAATGTGGAATTCTCGGGCAGCTCCTTTACCTTGAAGCAGAAGCTCGAGGTTTCAGGGGCTGCGGGATAGGGTGTTTTTTCGACGACCCTCTGCACGAAACGCTGGGGCTTAAAGGGCTTGAATACCAGGATCTCTATCACTTTGCAGTGGGCTCACCTCTTCAGGAGATTGGGGTTTTGACCTTCCCTGCGTACAGGGAATAATTTTTTGTTTAGTAGAAAAAAAGTATTTATTCTGTTGGATTTTCGGGAACTTGCGTGGCCAGCACTTTGTCTATTCGATTACCGTCCATGTCAACCACTTCGTAGCGCAGTCCCCTTAATTCGATATGGTCTCCTGTTTTAGGGATCCTCTGCAAGATGAACATGATCAAGCCGGCAATAGTCCGGTAATATCCCTCTTTTTCCCCTGGAAAGGAATCTACAGATAAAACTTCCTTTAATTTTTCAATAGACGTGTCCCCGTCGATAAGCCAGGATCCATCTTCTCGAGCCATCACCTGTGTTTCTACCGGCTCGCCAAGGGTATGAACATCACCCACTATAGCTTCAAGAATGTCATGCAGGGTAATAATGCCCTGGATGCTTCCATATTCATCCGTAATCAGGGCAACATGCACGCCTGTTTCCTTGAACGATTCGAGGAGTTTCAGGACGGTGATAGCTTCAGGTATAAAGAGCGGTTTAGTGACCGAGGCTCTGATATTAACAGTACCGCTTTCCACGAGCTTTGCCAGGATATCTTTTACGGACACCATCCCGACAACGTCATCCAGATCTCGTTCGTACGCCGGAAAATTGGATCGACCGCTTTCAATCACCCTTCGCAGGTTCTCACCAACGGGATCGTCCAGGTCGAGTGCGATAATATCAGTGCGATGCGTCATCAATGATTCAACCCGACGGTCACCAATATCAAAAACACCTTCTATCATACTCAATTCGGCTCTCTCAAATACCCCAGCTCTGGTTCCTTCCTCAAGCATAATCTTGATTTCCTCTTCTGTTACCGGTGGCCCGGTTGTCTTCCGGACCCTCATTAGCCGGAGTACGGTCTCGGTCGAGTGGCTTAGAATAAACACCAGTGGTTTTGCTATGAGAGAGAGAAAAAAAATAGGTTTTGCTACATGAGAAGCAATTGCTTCCGCATTGTTAAGAGCAAGCCGCTTTGGAACAAGTTCCCCAAATATCAGGGTTAAATAGGTTATTACGAGTACTACAAGAGCGATGCTGAGCGCATCGCTGTACGGGGCGAGAGCAGGAATTTCTTGAAGATAACTCGCCAGTTCTTCTGCTATCGTTGCTCCACCGAATGCACCTGCGAAAATGCCTACAAGGGTGATTCCTATCTGGATTGTCGAGAGAAATGGAGTGGGTTCGTTCGCGAGTTTAAGTGCAGTGTCCGCCCTTGTGTCTCCTTCTTCTGCTCTCTGCCTGAGACGGGTTTTCTTGGCTGAAACCAGGGCAAATTCTGACAGAGCAAAAACACCATTAAGCACTATAAGAACAAGGACAATGATAATTTCGAAGAAATAAGACATTTTTCAGATATATCGGTGGATTATAATTTAAAGCTATTCATAGTACAGGTTTTCTGAAATGAATCCTGATGCCTTCAAAACTCGATAAAGGGCGTTTTTCCGGCGGGAATGGGGAATGATTAATCAGAAGAAAAGAAGAAGAAGCTCTGGAGAATAATCAAAATAGCTAAAGCTTCCTCAAACACTGAAAATTGCCTCTTTACCTCTCTTTTTTATTTTTTCTTTGGTTCTTCTGTTTCTTTTTTCTTCCCTTTTCTTAAAACTGTCCTTCTGACGAATCTGGGCTGTGGGGAAGGAGCAGGTGTCTCACAGCCTGTACCCACATCACATTCGACCACGATTCCGCGGAGCAGACGGCCCAGAATATCTGACCCTGTTACTATACGCTTTTCCTCGCCCCAGTAAAGAATGAGGTCCTGGTCGATTACATCATCTTCGGGATACTGCGGATATACCTTGAACTGCCGGATTACTTTCTCAAGCCTGGTCTTCGGAGACTTTACCACTACAGGGAAATGGCAGTAAGAAAGCGGAATGAAAGGACCTTTCTTATAGACTGCATCTCTCAGGAAGCCGTCCGCATCCAGCACCATTACAGGCTCATCTGCCGGGTTGGTGATGATTACCCATTTTTTTCCGGATGCTTCTATTTTCTGCAGGAAGGGGTCAGAAGGTTCTCTATTGAATGACGGGAATACAGGGCGGTTATTTCCCACAGGAAGGGAGATAATGCTTCTCTGGTCGATTATAGAACCTTCATCAGAAATGTTGACGTCATCTATTGAAAGAAAGTTAAGGGCTCCTATCCCTTCAAAAGTGCCTATATCGGTCTTTCCGGACTCGATGTGTTTTTCGAGCATGATCCTCATTGCCTGCTCCCTGAACAGCTCAAGTTTTTCCCTGCCCAGCCACCAGTCGAGAATAATTGCTGTCGGTTTTGCCACCGGATAGAGCAGCATCTGGTAAAAGCGGACAAGAGGGGTCAGCTTTGCTCCAAGCACAAGAGCGTTCCTGGAAAAATAAGCCTGGGGCATAATCTCTCCAAAACAGGTAATCCCAAAGGTAGAGAAGAGAAAAGCTGAGGTCCCTGCCATTACGGAATCCGTCAGCAGGGCGATAAGGACATTTACGCCCACGTTCCCCCAGAGCATGGTGGTAAGCAGGAAATTGGAGTCACGCCGGACCTGCAGGATTTTAATTGCATTTTTGTTATCTGCTTCAGCTTCAATCTCAAGTCTCAGCCTTCCAAGCCCGAAAATACCGATCGTCAGCCCTGAGAAAATAGCAGACTGTGTCAGGCAAAGTGCAATTAGTATCCAGGTAATGATTTCATTCATTGTAAGTCAATAACCTCTAGAATATCTGTATAAACCCAGTCGAACCCTTAATCAGTTAATATCTTATAAACTTAATCTCATCACTTCAGGCTTAATCTCACCACATTAAGCTTGATCTCATCACTTCAGGTCTGGTTTACTATTCCCTGCTGGACAAGCTTTTACCCTGCCATTAAGTTAAGTTTACCCTGATAATATAACTTAATTTGCTTCATCTAATTTTGATAGGATATTCTGCCAGATCAGTTATTAAGCCCCTGTTATTAAGCCCCTGTTCTGTCAAAAAGGGCTTGAAATTGACGATGATTTATTTTTCGGTTTATTTTTCGGTTTATTTTTCGGTTTAGATCAGTGCCCTCAGAGCTTGATGAAAAACCGGTTGAATGGTATAATATTTAATAACAAGCAGGTCATACTAAGATTTCTGGTCAGCCAACCGTGACAAAAAGTATTATGAGGAGAGAACTATCGCTGAAACCCCCCATCCTGTATAAACCACTCCAATCTTCCGGACTCTCCAGATAAAAGATTACGACCTTTTTGATCAGTGATAAACATGGCAAAGGAAACAAGAAAAACCGGATCATCTGCTGAAGTTCCGGAAGTATTCCGTACGACTGTTACTCCTGCCGCTTCCACAGAAAAACGAATTGTACTTCTTATTGCGATACTTGCCGGATTTATCACTCCTTTTGACGGTTCGGCAGTAAATATTGCCCTGCCTACACTGGGAACAGAATTTCATATGAACGCGATTGCCCTCTCCTGGGTTTCTACCGCGTACCTCCTCTCCTCAGCAGTGTTTCTCGTCCCGTTTGGAAAAATTGCAGATATTTACGGAAGGAAAAAAGTTTTCCTCTACGGCATTACTATCTTCAGCCTTGCGTCCCTGGCAATGACCCTGGTCCCTTCGACAGAAATACTGATAGGAATCCGGGTTATCCAGGGGCTTGGGAGTGCCATGATCTTTGGGACCGGAGTTGCTATCGTTACCTCCGTCTTTCCTCCGGGGGAACGCGGGAAGGCTCTCGGGATCTATATCACTGCAGTTTATCTCGGGCTCTCCCTTGGGCCTTTCCTTGGAGGTTTAATGACGCAATATCTGGGCTGGAGGAGCATTTTCTTCGTAAACGTCCCTATAGGAATCGCAGCGGTTATTCTCATCCTCTGGAAGCTGAAAGGGGAATGGGCCGAGTGCAGGGGGGAGAAGTTCGACCTGACAGGGTCCTTTATTTATGGGGCAGCAGTCGTTGCGGTCATGTACGGGTTCTCAAATCTCCCGGCATTTAAAGGAGCTGCTCTCATAGCCGTGGGAGTTCTCGGGGTTATCGGCTTTGCCCTGTACGAGATGAAAATACCTTCTCCCGTCCTTGACATCAGGCTCCTGACTAAAAACAGGATTTTTGCCCTTTCAAACCTTGCCGCACTTATCAATTACAGCGCAACTTTTGCAGTGACTTTTCTCTTAAGCCTGGACCTGCAGTACACAAAAGGCTTCACACCTGAGCACGCGGGTTTAATCCTGATAGTGCAGCCAGTTGTCCAGGCTATGGTTTCGCCAATTGCCGGCCAGCTCTCTGACAGGATTGAGCCGCGGATCGTTGCATCAGCGGGAATGGCTCTCAATGCAATTGGGCTCTTCTTTCTCATTTTCCTTACAGAAACGACGCCCATCTGGCACCTGGTCCTCATCCTTCTCCTGCTCGGTGCAGGATTCGGGCTCTTCTCTTCCCCGAACACGAATGCGATTATGAGTTCGGTTGATAAGAGGTTCTACGGGGTCGCATCAGGGATAAATGGGACTATGCGGCTCCTCGGCCAGATGCTCTCAATGGGTATTGCAATGATGATCTTTGCAGTTGTTATCGGCCCTGTGGAGATCACGCCTGAGTATTATCCCCGGTTTGTTTCAAGCCTGCATTATGCATTTATCCTGTTTACGATCTTCTGTACTATCGGGGTATTCGCGTCTCTGGTGAGAGGAAAAGCCAGTTCAGGGGCTCTTACCGGCATTAATGAAATGGGTAAAAAACAGTAAGGTGAAGGGATAACGTGCAGGAGACAGGTATTATTGGGTGTTACATGGATGCTCATAAGAAGGTAGATTGGCGGAACGTGCTCCATTTCTAGTAATCTGGCGTATTCAAAGGACTTTCCAGTCAGGGAGAATTATATCTCAATTTTATATACTTTATCCGACATTTTCTGATAAGGGATTTATAGAATCTATTATTTTCTGATAAGGGATTTATAGAATCTGTTATCTAGAATCTGTTATCTAGAATCTGTTATCTAGAATCTGTTATCTGGTGGTTTTTTATTTATTGCCAGACATCCAGAGCAACACTCTATCTCGAGTAAAAAGCTATAGACGTACAGTAACTTAATTATTGAAGGGGGTTTATTTAGTGGATCTGTTTAACCGGAATAAAGATAAAGGAAACCATGTTCCCGGAATTGATAAGGGTAAGGTCGTAATGTACGGGCTAAGCACCTGTGTATGGTGTAAAAAAACAAAGAAACTGCTCACCGATCTGGGAGTGGATTTTGAGTACGTTTATGTGGACCGGCTGGAAGAAAAGGAAGAAAACGAAGCCGTTGAGAAGTTAAGACGTTTTAATCCCTCAATTTCTTTCCCGACAACTATTATAAATGACGAAAAGGCAATTGTGGGTTTTAAGGAAAAACAAATCCGTGAAGCTCTTGGTTTTTGAGGGGGAGTTGGGTTGAAAGAAGAGAAAGCTGCCGAAGAAGGCATATCCGAAGAGAAAGTGGATACCGTCTATAAGCGGTTGAAACAGGAAGCTGAGAAATCAGGCTACCACCTGAACCCTGATGTCGAGTTCACAAAAGATCTTGTGCGTGGGCTGCTGACCAATGAGGAGCGTTACGGCTACTGGGCCTGCCCCTGCAGACTGGCTTCAGGAAATACAGAGGAAGACCTGGATATCGTCTGTCCCTGCTACTACAGGGACCCTGACCTTAACGATTATGGAGCCTGTTACTGTGCCCTCTATGTTTCGGACGAGGTCATTAGAGGAGAAAGAGAAGTAGAGTCTATCCCGGAAAGGCGCCCTTCCCGTGAGGAAAGAGAAGCTGAAAGAGCCGAGGAAGCTGAAAGAGAGGAGATGATGGAAACTATGGAAATCTCAGGGAAACTTTCAAAACCGGTCTGGAGATGTAAGGTTTGCGGATATCTCAGTGCCATGGACGAGGCTCCAGGGGTCTGTCCTATATGTAAGGCGAAAAAGGAAAGATTTGAGCGGTTTATGTAATTTTTTTATATAATTTTTCCTTTTTTCAATTTGTAAGTCAAATCTGGGTAAAAAGAAAAAACGGATAATTCTAAACCGGATGGATTAACTGATAGTTTACTTTTAACAGATACGCTTCTTACAGATACGCTTCTTACAGATGCGCTTCTTACAGATACGCTTCTCACAGACGACTTTTAACTTCCTTTTGAGATTTTTATCTGTATTTTTAATTTTCAATACATGTTTTAAGTTATTGAAGACTCAAGTTCTCTTTCTAATTTTGTTATATCGAACCATACCCTGAAGAGTTCGTCTTTTCCTGTATCCCTTATGTCAATTTCTACAGATTGAGTCAGTGTAGCTTTAATTGTTTCCCATTCTTCCCTGCGGACATAAACAATTTCCCAGGGGCCGGCAGAACTATCTTTTACTCTGTCCCGGGCAAGCTGTAATAGCAGGTGCTTTTTTTCTGCAGGAGTAAGATCTCCAATACCCCTGATTTCAGACTCGTTCACTGTAGCCTTCCCCATTTTGGATTGAGCTACCATAGGTTCTTCGGTTTCATCTTTGATTCTTTTTTCCATGAATTCACCCCCCTACCTGTGTTAGAATGTTCAGGGTGTGGGCCTGAAGGTCCTCGGGTCAAGGAAAATATTTCTCTGGCAGTAGCTGCAGATCGTTTCAAGGTGTTTTCCTGCAAGAAGAGCTCTCTCAACCTCTTCTTCAGGAGTGATATACTGGGTCATTTCCTCTCCACAGTAAGGGCATTTTACCTTCAGCCAGTCCAGTTTCGTAAGCTGCCTTATATTCTGTATGAGTTTCCCCAGAGCATCCTCGTAGGCTTCAGGGTAAAAATTAATCGGATGGAGATGGCTTATAAGGATAGGCAGTTCCACTCCTGCTTCTGCCAGCGGAATTATTAACTGGTCAGCTCCTACAGCCAGCCCGATCTCCTGATTCACCTCCGGGGATACCTTCCCTTCCTGTGTAATTATGGGGATAATGCAGTCCGAGTGGCGGATGCCAAAACGTATTCTTTCAGCCAGGGAAATAATTCGAGCTTTCCTGTAAAGGGACGAAAAGCTCTCCAGTTCCACTGTCCACAGAACCCTTGCCAATTCCTGGGCAAGCGGTTCGTCCTGTTCGCAATGAGAAATATAAACCTTTGTGATCATGCTGATATACTTGACCTGTTATTATTTTGTTTTTTCTGACTTATGTTCCGTCTCCGGTTCAGGTTCAGGGATCGGTTCGGGTGAAGGAACCGGCTTAGGTTCCGGATCAGGTATCGGCTCCGGCTGTAAAGATGGTTTTTTTTCTTCTTTTCCCAAAAATAACTCCCCCTCTATCAATAACAATACTTTCAGAACAATTTATTTTCCTGGCGGTTTTCTTTGTTATATTACGCTATTATGAATTCACGAACAAATAAGGCAGGATGCTTTTGACTTTATTCATGAGAGGAATGCCGTCAATTTTCTGGCATTCCTTTCATGTTTGGATTTCTCCACTCTGCTCTGGAAACGAATTTCCGTAGCAGGT
>JBFHIK010000106.1:0-7959 GCA_041596555.1 Methanosarcina sp. | reverse complement strand
TGTATGAAAAGGTTTACGGAGAACTTAATGTAAGACAGCTCAAGGCTGTAGGGAATATCTCCAGTAGCGGAAAAAACCTTTTGAACCTGATTAATGAAATCCTTGACCTTTCAAAAGTAGAAGCCAGGAGCTTTGAACTTCATTACAGCACTTTCGGGATTGCTGAATTATTTTTTGAAGTTCGGGATATGTTATTTCCTTTTGCTTCAAGCAAAGGAATAAAAATAGAATTAGAGATTGAAAATAACCTGCCCAGAGTTTCGGCAGACAGGGAGAGAATCATGCAGGTTCTCAGCAACCTGATGACAAATGCAGTCAAATTTTCAAATGAAAACGGGTGTGTAAGAGTTAAAGCAACACAAAGCAACGACTTTATACAGATAGCCATATCTGATGAAGGAATAGGTATTGCAGCAGCTGACCATGACAAACTCTTCAAGCCTTTTAGCCAGATAGACTCTTCCTCTTCTAAAAAATATCCGGGAACCGGACTTGGGCTTGCCCTGGTAAAAGAAATTGTACAGCTCCACAATGGAAGCATCTGGTTTGAAAGTGAAGCTGGAAAAGGGAGCACCTTTGTTTTTTCCCTCCCTCTCAGACAGGAGTGAATAAATCTGAGCTCTGGTCAACTGCCCCCTGAGCTAAAGACTCAGAGGCTTCCTGCATCATTTTTCCTATAAATAACTTAATTCCCTATAATATACTCCTTGAAATCCGATTTCAGAATCCTTTCTATCTCTCCCCAGTTACTGTCCCTGGTTTCCGTAAACATATACCCGAAGAACCCATATTCCTCATGGTCGGCTTTCCTGAGTTCCAGGGGCTTTTCAAAGTCTGAAAGCAGCTTTTCGTAATCAAAAGCCTTTACTTCTTTTAAATTCAAATCTACCGGCCTGTTCAGCATAACGAGGCAGAAGTTCTTTCCTTCTTTGCCTTTGAGAAGCCTGTCCCAGTCCGGCTCAAGCTGCTCAAGGAAGTACCTGTAAGTGTTAATCCCATAGGCAAAATGCGCGATATCCGTTGTACACCAGCCGGCAAAGCGCATGGGGTTCACCTCGATGGGCTGGATTCTCCTGTCGTTACTTATCCGCAGTTCGATATGGAGGGGGAAATTCTTAAGCCCTGCCAGTTTTCCTATTTCCTTCAAAAGGTCTTCAACAGCTTCCCTGTAGGTTTCCATAACGGCTTTTGAGGTAAAGTACACCCGGTCGCTGACATCGTTTTCCGAAGAGAAAATGTGCTTGAAAATATTGAGGACCACAGGTTTTCCTGTTCTGTTGAAGTAAGCGTCAACTGCAAACTCTTCCCCTTCGATATTTTCTTCGATAATGAACTTTCCGGTGTCAAGAACCTGCACCGGATAGATTCCCCTGATCTCTTCTAATTCGGCTTTTATGCCCCTCAAAACCGAATCCCATTCATTATCAGTGGAAACCTTATGCACCCCAAGGCTGAAAAATCCAACTGCAGGCTTTATGATAAAAGGTTTGTTTATCTCCTCAACCCGGATCTCGTCCAGCTTTTCAAACTCAACGCCCTGGAAATAGAAGTCGGGGTAAATCCTTTCCAGCAGTTCTCTGAATTTGACTTTGTTCTTGAAAAGTTCAATTTTCTCAGGCAGCCCTGTAAACCCCAGATTTTCCGAAATCCAGCCAAGGGAACTTTCTGAATTGGAATAAAGGGAACATTCACCCTTTTCTTTTATTAATTCTATAAACTCGGCTTTCTCAAGGAGCTTGAGCTTTTTTTTCGTGTTTATTTCGGCTGCCATTTCATTTTTTAAAACAGGAATCTGCATCTCTGCAGCAGTATCTTTCAAGAATTCAGAGACGTAGGGGTGGTCGAGGATTATCATTTTTCTAACCTTTTTCTGGGCGTTCAGCTTGTAAACCTGAAGTCAGATAATAAGATAGGTTAGTAATATTTATTGTGGAGCCATTTATTGTAGAGCATGTGGTTTTGAGCTTAACGCTGATCTAAATGGTGCTCGAAACATCGAACACAGAACACGAGACTATAGGTATATCTTAGAGTCTTCAGGGGTGTCTATCAACCACACGGATAATATGATCTGAGAAATCAGGGATATCCATGCTTGCCACTTCAGTGGCGAGTAGTTGACTAAAGTAGTTGACTAATATACTCTCCATACATACCTTTTAATATTCCCACTGCCGTAATTATCCAGAATTACTCACTCATAATCATAATCAGGTGACTTTTCCAATGTATTCTGACCGCATAAACGCATTACCGCCATACCTTTTTGCAGCGATTGATGAAGCTAAGGACGAAATGATTGCAAAGGGAGTGGATGTGATCGACCTCGGGGTAGGAGACCCTGACATGCCGACCCACCCCCACATTGTGGAAGCTTTGCGCGAGGCTGTCCTCGACTCGAATACGCACCAGTATCCTTCTTATGCAGGGATGCCCCAGTTCAGGAAGGCGGCAGCTGAATGGTGTGAAAAATATAAGGGGATTAAGCTTGACCCTACAACTGAAGTCCTTTCCCTGATAGGGTCAAAGGAAGCGGTTGCGCATATCCCGCTCGCCTTTGTCAACCCCGGTGATGTAGTGCTCTATACCGAGCCAGGGTATCCAGTCTATAAGATAGGGACTCTTTTTGCGGGTGGAGAGCCATATCCACTGCCGCTAAAGGCTGAGAACAACTTCCTGCCTGACCTGGACTCGATTCCGGCAGATGTCCTGAAAAAGGCAAAGCTCTTCTTCTTCAATTACCCGAACAATCCCACCTCGGCAACCGCTGACATGGTGTTCTTTGAAAAGGTCGTTGAGTTCTGCAAGAAAAACGACATCATTGCAGTGCACGACAACGCCTACTGCCAGATGACATACGACGGGTACGAGGCTCCCTCTTTCCTTGCAGCAAAAGGTGCAATGGACATCGGCATGGAACTTTACTCTCACTCCAAGACCTATAACATGACCGGCTGGAGACTCGGGTTTGCGGTCGGAAACAAAGCTCTCATAAAGGGGCTCGGGAAGGTCAAGTCTAACGTTGACTCCGGTGTTTTTGATGCAATCCAGATCGCAGGCATTGCAGCCCTTTCCTCTTCCCAGGCCTGCGTTGACGATGCCAACAAAATCTACGAAGAAAGGCGCAACGCTCTTATCGAAGGGCTAAAAGCCATGGGCCTTGAAGTAAAACCACCAAAAGCTACCTTCTACATCTGGGCTCCTGTCCCGAAAGGCTTTACCTCAATCAATTTTGCAAAAATTCTCCTCGAAGAAGCCGGAATCGTCGCAACCCCCGGAGTTGGTTTCGGAGACGCTGGCGAAGGTTACATCAGGTTTGCCCTCACCAAGCCAGTCGAGAGGATAAAAGAAGCCGTAGAACGGATGAAGAAACTGCAGTTCTGAACCGAATCAGCCGGTTCGGTCAGAATTAGTTCTAAAATCCTCTAAATAAGGCGGCAAAATAGCTTAAAACGCCGCCAGCCCTTTTTTTTGAAAAAATCCGGTCAGGCAACAAGACTCAGGATTTATTTTTGCTGGAATTACCCCGGCTTGCAGGGCTTCCGGAATTCATGGCTTAAAAGCCCATAGACCGTAGGTTTTACTCCTTTTATTATTCCCGGCGCAGGTTCATGGTCGCCTCCGGCGACCAGCCTTTAATGAAAGCTTCCACACTCTTACGAAAGCTTGCTAACTCTTATTTACGAGCCTCTACATAATTACGAAGGGGTCAACAATGATAATACTGGTAAAGTTTCTCGAATCCGTGCAGGAGATCACAAAGCAGATGGAAATATCAGTTAAGATAGGGAAAGGGGATACCGTATATACTGTCCTTTTTGCTCTGGCTTACCAGTACGGGCATGATTTCTATGCTGTTACCATCGGCGACGAAAGTAAAACCCCGAAAGTCAGGATAATGCTGAACGGCAGGGACATAGGGTATCTGAACGGGTTCGAAACTGATGTGAAAGGTGGAGACGTTCTGGTACTGTCCTCACAGGAGACATTACCATGAGCCTCCGGGATTAATTTTCAAAAACGGTTAAAGACGGCGATTCAGGTTGTACAGGGTTTTGCTATCAGTGTAAAAACTCCCCATCCCTTGAAAACTATGTTCCTCTCCAGACCCAAAAAACCAGACCCAAAAAACCAGACCCAAAAAAGCACTTCTTTTTTAAGCCATAACTTCCTTACAGAGCAACATGCCAGAATCCGCTAAAGCGCCCGCAAAAGAACCCACAAAAGAACCCATAAATGAGTCTGCCATAGAGCCTGAAAAAAAGCCTGAAAAAAGGCATGTAAAGCCCGCCATCAAAGAACATTTCCGGCTCAAGGAAACCATAGTTACTATCGCAGCCGATGACCCTGCACACATCGAAGCCGCAAAAGAAGCTATCAGAACCCACAGGGCGGTTCTTGAAACCTACATACTTTCCGACCCATATTTTCAGATAACTCTCGAACCCTACGAATGCCCGAAAAGCGCCCCTGAAGTGGTCCGGAGGATGGTAAAAGCAGGAAACACTATGGGTATAGGGCCAATGAGTGCGGTTGCAGGCACAATTTCTGCCCTTGCCGTGGAAGCTATGGTAAAAACCGGAGCAAAATATGCTATTGTCGATAACGGCGGGGATATTGCACTTATCAATGACCGGCCTGTGGTTGTCGGGATCTTCGCAGGGCAGTCTCCGATTAAAAACCTGGGATTAATTTTCGAGCCCCGGGACTCGATTACAGGGGTCTGCACCTCGGCAGGGACGGTGGGCCCTTCGATCAGCTTTGGGATGGCTGATGCGGCTGCAGTATTTTCGGATGACATTTCCCTGGCGGATGCGGCTGCAACTGCACTTGGAAATGAGGTGGGGATAGGAAAGGAATCAGTAGAGACTTCCTTTAAAGCAGTAAAAGGGGTTCCAGAAATTAAAGGTGCACTCGTGATCCAGGGGGAGTACATAGGTATGTGGGGAGAAGTTCCAAAAATTACCAGGGCAGATGTCAGGTACGAATACATTACTAAAGCGTGAATATTCACCTGAAGCCTTTTAGAAACGCTTTTATGGGACTTGTAGCAAAAATAGCCTTTTGGCTTGAATTTTGTAACAACGCCAGGGTAAAAACATTAATATATCATTAATTTTTATTTATCGTGGGTTATTTTAATTTCCAGATAGATAGGTTCTATTTTTTTCAATATGTCAAAGAGTATATTTTGCTTAATTTGCCAGGGGTTTTCAGAAATATTTCCTCCTCTCAAAAATAACAATTACTAACATGCAATTGAATATCATATTTCATGATTATATTTCCTAGTGGAGAAGATACAGAATGAATGACTATTTAAGGCCGTCTGGTATTGATTTCATTGGGAACGTATCCTGGGGGACACACTTTTGCCAGTTCTACCAGACAAAAGAAGATTTGACTGATATACTTGTTCCCTATTTTAAAGCAGGACTGGAAAACAATGAATTTTGTATGTGGGTTACATCACAGTCTCTGGATGCGGGAGAGGCAAAAGAAGCCTTGAGAAAGGTTATTCCTGATATTGATGTTTATCTGGAGAAAGGGCAAATCGAAATTATTCCTTACACTTATTGGTATGTAAAAGAAGGCGCTTTCAATTCTGAAAGAGTTTTAAATGGCCGGGTTGAAAAACTCAATCATGCTCTGGAAAGGGGCTATGAAGGACTGAGGTTAGCAGGGAACACTTCCTTGCTGGAAAAAGAGAACCGGGGTGATTTTGTAGAGTATGAGAAAAAAATGGATTCGGTTATTAGCAGATGCCATATGATAGCTCTGTGTACCTATTCTCTCGATGTTCACGGCGTAACTGAAGCCATAGGTATTGCCGCAAATCATCAATTCACTCTGGTTAAAAAGGACGGAAAATGGGGGAAGATCGAAAGTTCCAACCGGCAAAATATAATCGAGAGAAAACGGCCAGATGAGGTGCTGCGCCAGAGTGAACAGCGCATCAGGCTGAATTTAGAGAACATTCTCTCGCCCGCTCGGGAGATGGCTAACCTGGAGCTTGCTGATATTGTTGATGCCCAGGCGATCAAGTCTCTCATGGATGATTTCTATAAGCTTACTCATATTCCCGTTGGCCTGCTCGATCTCAAAGGTAATGTTCTTGTAGGCGTTGGATGGCAGGATATCTGCACCGAATTCCATAGGGTTCACCCCGAAGCCTGCAAGCACTGCGTGGAAAGTGACACAAAGTTATCCGCGGGCGTTGCCCCTGGAGAGTTTAAGCTGTACAGGTGCAAGAACAACATGTGGGATATAGCAACCCCCATCGTTGTGGGCGGACAGCACATCGGCAATATCTTTTTAGGACAGTTCTTTTTTGAGGGCGAGCCTCTGGACTATGAGCTTTTCCGCTCCCAGGCCAGACAATACGGCTTCAATGAGGAGAAATACATAGCAGCGCTTGAAAAAGTTCCAAGGTTAAGCAGGGAGGCTGTGAATACAATCATGGTCTTCTTCATGAAGCTTGCCAACATGCTTTCACAGCTAGGCTACAGCAATATTAAGCTGGCCCGGTCGCTGGCAGAGCGCGATGCCCTGGTAGATGCGCTGCGGGAAAGCGAGGGACGTGAGAGAGCTCATTCGGATGAACTGGCAGTATTACTGGATGCAGTGCCCACAGCCGTGTGGATAGCGCACGATCCTCAGGCGCTTCAGATAACCGGTAACCGTCTCTCCTATGAATGGTTGCGGATTCCTGTGGGTACAAACTGTTTTAAGTCCGCTCCTGAAGGAGAGCGGCCTGAGATGTTTAAGTTATTCAAGGACGGGGTAGAGATCCCGCCTGCAGATATGCCATCGCAGATGTCGGCCACAGGCATAGAGATAAACAACTGTGAGCTGGATATTGTTTATTCTGATGGTGAAATACGCCATATATTGGGCAATGCCAGACCCTTGCGTGACGAGCATGGAAACCTGCGCGGATCAATTTCTGTATTCATAGATATCACCGAGCGCAAAAAAGCAGAAGAAGCTCTAAAAAATGCACATGAAAACCTGGAAGAAAAAGTTAAAGAACGAACAATCCAGCTTGAGAAGGCGTATAACTCGTTGAAAGAAAGTGAAAAAGGTCTTGCTGAAGCTCAAAAAATGGCTCACATTGGAAATTGGGATTGGGATATTGCAACTGATAAAACATACGGGTCTGATGAAATGTATCGTATTTTTGGACGCGACCCTCAAGAATCAGGTGCAACTTACGATGAACTTTTAAATTATGTACACCCCGAAGACCGGGACTGTTTGAGTAATGCCATTAAGGAAGGGTTAAGTGGGGAGCCCCATGGCATTGATTACAGAATTATCCGGGCCAGTGGGGAAGAACGCATAGTCCATGCCCAGAGCGAAGTTATTTTTGATGAGAAAAATACCCCAATTCGAGTGAAGGGAACAATTCAGGATATTACTAAGTTTAAAAAATCAGAAGAAAAAATTAAGAATTTAGCGGATATTGTGGAATCGTCAAATGATGCTATTAGCACTATATCCCTTGAAGGCGTTATTACAGGCTGGAACAAAGGAGCAGAGCAGATTTATGGTTATTCAGCCAAAGAAATCCTTGGAAAGACAGTATCCATCCTGGATCCATCTCATTTAGATGAAGAAACAAAAAAATTAGCTGAGATGGTCAAAAAGGGAGAAAGGATCTACAATTATGAGACTTCAAGGTTAAGAAAGGACGGGAAAGTAATAGATGTTTCATTAAACATTTTTCCGGTTTTTGACGCCTCTGGAAAGCTGACCACTATCTCAGTTATTGCCAGAGATATAACCGAAAGCAAAAAAGCACAAGAAAACCTTCGAGAAAGTGAGGAAAAGTACCGCAACATCGTGGAGACTGCCAACGAAGGCATATGCGTAATGGATGCTGCAACCATAGTCACTTATGCTAATAAGAAAATGACGGATATGCTCGGATACACCCTGGAAGAAGGGATTGGCAGA
>JBFHIK010000105.1:0-8058 GCA_041596555.1 Methanosarcina sp. | reverse complement strand
ATCTTATCCTCTGGAACTATCTTATCCTCTGGAACTACTTTATCCTCTGGGAACTACTTTATCCTCTGAGAACTACCTTATCCTCTGGGAACTACTTTATCCTCTGAGAACTATCTTATCCTCTGGGAACTACTTTATCCTCTGGGAACTATCTCACGCTAAAACAATTGGGATTTCTGCCTTTTTCACTGTAACCATCTGGAGATATCAGCTGGATAAAAGGCCTGTACTTCAGGAGTTCTCTGGATACATGCTGTCACTACTGGGATAGGGGCGCTGTTGAGTCGGATGAGTTTATAAGGATAATTTGTATATAATAGAAAATTGGAAAAGGGGAAAAAGGCATTGGGTAAAAAAGAAGGAAAGGTCAGGGTACTGAAACTCTGAAGAGTTAATATTTTTAAAAGAGTAAATATAACCGCAGGAATTTTAACAACTGCAGGAATTTAAACGATCCACTTCAGAGATTTAAAAGTTTCAAGTTGCCTTGCCTGAAAAACGACTCCCCTTGCCAGGGTAGTGGTTATGGATGAAAAGATAACAGAAGAAGCGGAAAAATCATCTAAAAACGAAAAGAAGGCAAGTTTTGTATCAGATGTGCTGACACTCGCAGGCGGAACAACCTTCGCTCAGATCCTTACGATTCTGGTAGCTCCTGTTCTGACCCGACTTTACGGGCCGGAGGATTTTGGCGTCTGGGCGCTGTATCTCTCTATTGCGAGCATTATAAGCGTTATTGCATGCCTGAGGTATGAGTTCTCTATAATGCTGCCGGAATCAGACGAGGAAGCCGTAAACCTTCTAGGTTTGAGTTTCCTTGCGGTCCTTGTTGTTACCAGTTTAACCGTGCCATTTATCTGGTACTTCAAAGCCCCGATAGTTGACCTTCTAAATGCCCCGCAGATAGGAGAGCATCTCTGGCTTGTGCCCCCATTCGTATTTGTAAACGGAGTTTTTCTCGCACTTAACCAGTGGAACTCAAGAACAAAACTCTTCAAGAGACTTTCCTTCGCAAGAGTTTTCAGTTCGGTTTCAACTGCTACAACCCAGATTGCCCTCGGGTTTGCAGAACATCCCCCGACTGCAACGGGCTTAATCGGGGGCAGCCTTGCAGGCCAATCTGTGGCGACATTCGTGCTTGGAGGGCAGATCTGGAGAGACGATAGAAACCGGATAACAAAGAGCCTGAGCTGGAAAAAAATATATGAAGGCGCTATACGGCACCGCAAGCTTCCAATTATAGACAGCTGGTCTGCCCTTATGAACTCCATCTCCTGGCAGCTTCCGGCTTTTCTTCTTTCAGCCTTTTTTGCTCCTGCGGTGGTTGGCTTTTATTCCCTCGGGTTCCGCCTGCTCCAGTTACCTATGAGTTTTATTGGCGGTTCAATCTCACAGGTATTTTATCAGAGGGCATCAAGAGCAATATCCAACGGCACCCTCAATATTCTTGTTGAAAATGTTTTCAGAATGCTCGTGCTCATAGGCATGTTCCCTATACTGGTTCTCACAATTGTCGGAAGCGATGTCTTTACCGTTATTTTCGGGAGTGCCTGGACAGAGGCAGGAGTCTACGCCCAGATCCTGAGCCTCTGGGCATTTATATGGTTTGTCTCATCCCCTTTAACCACGATCTACCTGGTAGTAGAAGAACTCCACTTCGGCTTCAACTACAATTTTTTCAATCTAACGACCCGCTTCCTGTCCCTTACAATTGGCGGCATGCTCGGAAGCGCCCGTATAGCCCTTGCCCTTTTCTCCATATCAGGCATTGTGGTTTACGGATACCTATGCCTGAAAATGATGTATTACTCAGGGGTAAAGACCTCAAGAGCCCTGAGAATAGTGTTCTCAAACCTGGTCCTTTTTATCCCTGCAGGAGCAGTCCTGGTAGCTCTCAAAACAGCAGGAATAAACCAGGTCATTCTTGTTGTATTTTCCGGTTTGATTATCTGCATTTATTATATATATATACTGAAAACAGATAAACAGGTAAAAGAGATAATAGGGGAATTAAAAATACCGGGAAAAGTGTGAAAACTCATCGAAGGTTATCAATAGGATCGCATTCTAAAGGTTGCACTCTAGATGCAGCACCCGATGAGAAATACTGATAACCATGCTATTCTCATTAATACCCAGATTCAAATTATGGGACAGGTCGTACAAAAAGCGACATGAAATATAAATAGACTTTTCTGAGAGAGATTATTATAAAAACCAGTTTATAGTGAAACTCTTTTCCGCCGAAAGCCCTATACATTAAAAGGAAAAGCGACATAAACATGTTGATTTATCTACATATTATCTGAAAGTTATGTAATTCAAATTAAACAAAAATATCAAAAAAGAGATTCAGGATTTATTTCTGAGGGGATTACTTCCGTGAAATTCACTTCCACTTTCATCCAGACCCAGAGTAATAGAAAAAAGCTGAAACTGCTGTTCTACTTTTCAGTACTTCTTTGCCTTATCCCATTTCCCGGGAATGCTGCAACTAACAGCTGGGAACTTATCCCTGAAAACCCGGTAGTTGGGGATACGATAGAGATAAGAGGAGCAGATTTTGCGGGAGAGACAGCAGACGTGTGGGTATCCTTTGAAAAGGATGTCCAGGTCTCGGACGGCGAATACGAATATCTGCTTGAGGACGTGAAAATCCCGTCAGGGTTCAATAACCGTTTTACTGTGCAGGCAATAGGGGCCGATGACCTGAATGTGAGAGTAAAGATGATACTCTGGATAACTATAACTGGAAAAGCAAAAGAAGGAGAAGCCACGGTTTCCCAGGCAGGTGTCCCCCCAGGGACTTACAAGATCAGGCTTGACGGAAAATCAAACGCTTCTGAGGTTAAACTCAAGATTACAGGTTTCCAGCAGGTGAAGGTGGATTCGGGGAGTTTCAGCTATAAGTACGACACTAAATCGATACCATCGGGCAATTTTGAGGTAAAGGTAGGGGACGTTGCAAAGCAGGTCACCCTGAGTCCAGCAGAGAGCGTGCCTTCGGATATGACCCCTTCTTCGGAACAAAAAAAGGACCAAAAAGAAGACGATTCCAGGGACTGGAAGACCTGGAAAATATGGATTGAGGGGATCTTAACCGGAATGATACTACTTTTGCTTTATTCAAGGATTAAAAAACGTTAAAGTTATGGATTTCTGGAAGGCGAAAAAAGTATTTAGACACTGTTTAAGAGTATTTAGGCAATTATTGTTCTCGAACCCCTTGCAAATCTCTTTAATGGCGAACAAATGCTTTTAAATAAAGATAGGAATGTTAAATAATACTTAATTGAAAAAATAAAGACCGATAACCCTGAAAAGGAGTAAATAGTCCGGAATTAAGGAAGGAAGAGAATAACCAGGGGTGGAGTAATTGAAGAAGAGAACAGGAACACATAATGGTATTGATGGCAGAATATTCAGGTTAACCCTGACAGTTTTGATAATTACTTTTTCATTCATTTCAGTATCAGCGGCATTTTCCGAAGAAGAGCCCTGGATTGCAGTTATTGAAAAAAATGATAACAGCATTTTTTTCGCAGACCATAATGAGAGCCTGACGGAAGGCGGCTGGATCCTTCTCAGTGGAGGAAATGAAATTCAACTCCCACAGCCCCTTAATTTCATATACGGAGGGGCAGACAGCCTTGAAAGTGAGGGAACTACCCTTGAACTAAAATCGAGTGCATACCCCGGAACTGATACGGAACTGGTCCTTACATACCCTTACTCCACCCATCCCTTTTACGCTGAAAACGAGAAAGTAAAGATGGATTTCAAAGGGCCTGAAGCCTTCGGGAAGCAGAAAGTGAATATTTACCTGGTCGAGGGGCTTAATTTGAATTCCCTTAAAGAAGCCTTTACGGATATCAGGGACGGGAACGCCTTGAGCTTCAGGGAGAGCTTCGACAATAGTACGGATTCTACAACCCTGGTAACCACAGCAGTCCTGGACAAAAATGGAGACCTGTCCTCCCCCCTTACTCTTGATCCTCTACCAGCAGGCAGTTATGGAGTAGTCATAATGCTTGCAGGCAACGAAAATGAAGAGCCTGAGGCTGAAAGAAAGGTCCTTTCAGCAACCTGTTTTGAGGTCATGAAATACAAACTGGAAGTGAGTTCCCCGAAGAAGATCAAAGAATACGAAAATCTTGAAGTCAACCTGAAACTGAAAAAGGCTCCAGCACAGGGGAACTACACATACGGTGCCCTGCTGATAAAGGAGGAGGCCTACCGCGCAGAAATAAATGTAAGCTCCAATGGAACAGAGGCCGGGACCGATATATTCGTTAACGGAATCGATATCATCAATGAATTCGGCATTAATTCTACAAACTACGAGTCCAAATTCAGCAAAGATGAACTCACGACCGAAATCCAGACTATGATCGGAGAAGGAAACGGTACGATAAGCATAGGAGAAGAAAACCAGAACACACTCTCCCTGACAACCTTCGACCTCCCTCCAGGAGACTACCTCCTCTTTGCAGTTGCCTATGAAAATGGCAAAGGTCTTGCAAGCATAGCCCAGGAAGAACTGACGATACGTACAGACAAAAAACAAGAATCAAACCTCAACATATCAACAAAGAGGAACACCGACATATCAACAGAGAATAAGAGTCCTTCCGTCCTGGAAACCGAGCAGTCAATTCTTGACACCTCAAGCTCACTCGGACTCGAAAACATCGAACCTCAGATAAGAGGTAACATCTCCCAGGCAGCAGAGGTTGTGAAAAATCCCCCCAAACTGACTTCCTTTGTCATAGGCTTTTTGGGAACACTCATTATAGGGACACTCATTATAGGGATTACAGTACTGAAGAGAAGGCACTAAAACCGGAAAATCGCGGAGGAAAGTTAGGGCCTGGAGAGAGGGGCTGAAGAAGATCAGGAGCAATTTAACCGGAAACCTCCGCGAACTTTTCAGGTGCCCTCTCCAAAAGCCCTGCTTTCATTAACTATTTACAGGAAGGCCAGGGGTCCTCTGCGGGCTGCGAGAATTCCGGAATAGAAAAATGGACGAAAATAGAAGATATTGAAAGGTTTAACCTACAAAAAACTGAAAAATATTAAAAATATTAATTACTGAGCCAGATGTTTTGCTCAAACAGCATTCAGGGAATAACTTTTGCTTTAATAAGAGATAATTCACGTTCTATGGTTGAAATCCTTTCATCAAGATGAGACCTGAAATTATCCCGGGTTAAGCGGATTTCGGATGTTATTTCCACCCGGAACTGATCGATTTTAGTGCCCAGAATCCCAATTTTTCCACCAAGAGCGTCTACTTTTTCACTGAGTCCATCGATTTTCCCGCCGACTGAGTCTACTTTCCCGCCGAGACAGTCAATTTTCCCGCCGATGCCATCAATTTTCCCACCGAGGGAATCCATTTTTCCGCCGAGAATATCAATTTTTCCACCGAGACCATCAATTTTCCCGCCAAGAGAGTCCATTTTCCCGCCGAGACCATCAATTTTCCCGCCAATAAAATCCATTTTCTGGCCGAGGTTTGAATTCATTTCACGAATATATCGCGCAGCTGAATCCATTCTTTCATAAGTTGCTGTGGTCAGGTCCTCGTCTCTGATAAGCTCAAATGTTGTATACTCACCCGTTGGCTTTTTGTAGACCACTTCAATATTTTCTACACGAATGGGATATTGAGTTATGTTAATTTTTGTGAGCAATTCGCTAATGGTGTCTTCGTCCCCTTCGCAAACAACCTGTACTGTTCCGTCATCAAGATTTTTAACATATCCATTGAGATTCAGATTAAAAGCAATCTCATCAATGAAATCTCTGAAACCTGCTTTTTGAACTCGACCATATACTTTGATCTCGGCACGTTTCTCCATATGGAATATATTTTCATAACAGGAGATAAACCTTATTCTCTGTTCACTCTCAAAGTACCCGAGTCCCATACAACCATTCCTGAAGTCTCGAAGGTCCCATGAAAAAACCCTTGAGTTAGATACGTGTGATACATGTTACACGGCATGTATGCTATTTTAGATCTTTTCCGGATACGAACTGGGCATCTTGCAGAAAGCACCGTCTATAGAATCCAGCACCTTTTTCACAACTCGCTTATTTTAGATGAGGGATCAGGCCAGCTATCGAATGCAGCATAATTCCGGTAAAAGCCATAAAGGCCCCGGTGAGGGTGAGCAGGATCATTAGAACAGCAGGCCCGAAGTTAAGGCTCCCGCCAAGATAGAAGGTCCGCAAAAAACCAGAGCCCATGTATAACCCGCCTGCTCCGAGGAGGGAACCAGGCAGAGTGAAGCAGTACAGAGGCTTATTATATTCGATGTATTTAAAAATCCTGAACAAATCAGCCAGGCTGCGCCTTACAGGATTTTCGGTTGAGCCGTCGACATCGTGCCTGACCCTTATGGGCACTTCTTTTACCCTTAACCCGGCCCTTCCTGCGTCTGCGAGCATTTCACTCTTTATTGCCATGCCTGCGGCGTTGAAGCGGAAGATATCTTTTGTGGAGGCTGCAAAGGCACAGAAACCGCTCATGGAGTCAGTGATCTTGAGATCAAAGTTTATTTTTGCAGTTGTGCCCGGCATGATCTGGCCAAAGAGGGAGTAGAGAGGGGCTTTTTTGCCAGAATATGTAAGATAACGGCTGCCGTTAACCATGTCTGCAACGCCTTCCAGGATAGGGGCTACGAGCTTCGGGATATCTGCAGGGTCGTGCTGCCCGTCCGAGTCCATGGTAACTATAATATCTGCACCTTCGGCAGCCAAAAATCCGATCTTGAAAGCCATGCCCTTTCCTCTATCAGGAGAGGGCACAACCACCTCAGCCCCGGCGTTTTTAGCAATTTCGGCTGTCCTGTCCGAACTGCCGTCATCTACAACAATCACCCTGTCAGCATACAACCTCGCAAGCAGGACAACGCTCCCTATGGACATCTCCTTATTATAAGCCGGAAGGACCACGGTTATATTTTGAGGAGCAGTCCGCCTTTCTCTGCAAACCTCATGCGGCATCCAGGATCGAAAACTATTTCCAGCCACCATTTCTGCATCCGTTTTAATCAACTCCGTGTTGAAGGAATGAACATGTAATTTGAATTATATTTTGGATATTATAATGATACGCAACACCATCGTCCAGTTTATAAAGGCTCCTCAAAAATTGATACTTAAGGACTAATACTCTGAAGAAAGAGAGCCCTATACGAAAAATACATAAGAGATGGCTGAGGGAAAGAAACCAAATAACTTAAATAACTCTAAAGTATAATTCACTAAAAATTAAATAAGTAGGAGAATATTTCCCGGCAAGGACGCGCTAAAAATATGAAAATTGCAATTATTCCTGGCACAGGGCCTGAAATTACCTGAAATTATAAACCGGATGAGGCAAAACAGATGAACCTTATAAAAACTAAAATAAAAGACCTCTTAATTCTCGAACCAAAAGTGTTCACCGATGGCCGAGGCTATTTTTTTGAAAGCTACAATAAAAAGACCCTGGAACCTTTAATCGGAAAAGAATACAACTTCGTCCAGGACAACGAATCCAAATCCTCCTATGGCGTGATCCGGGGCCTCCATTACCAGTTAGCGCCTTATAGCCAGGCAAAACTTGTAAGAGTCCTGGAAGGCAGGGTATACGATGTTGCCGTAGACCTGAGAAAGGATTCACCAACCTTCGGAGAATGGGCAGGTGTAGAACTCTCCGGGGAAAACAAAAAGCAATTTTTGATCCCAAAAGGCTTTGCACACGGCTTTTCCGTTCTGAGTGAAACTGCCGTCTTTACTTACAAGTGCGATGAATATTATCACCCTGAAGCCGAAGCCGGAATCATCTACAATGACTCTGCTCTGAATATTGACTGGAAAATACCGGAAAAAGATGCAAAACTTTCAGAGAAGGATAAGCTCCTGCCAGAATTGAAAAACGCCAAGATGAATTTATGACTCTTCCTGAACTTTTCCCAGGCACTCAAGGGTGCAGTAGATAGCTTTTTCGTCCACAGTTTCCAGAACAAAGAACTCTGTGTTGCAGATTGGGCAAATTTTTTTTAT
>JBFHIK010000104.1:0-8062 GCA_041596555.1 Methanosarcina sp. | reverse complement strand
TTGATTCTACGGAAATTGCAAGCTCGGCGCACGTTGCAAAGACTCTGGATATTCCGGTTATTCTGGTTATCAATGTCCACGGCATGTCAAGAAGTGCTGCAGCTCTTCTGAAAGGTTATTCCGAATTCGATCCGGAAGTCAGGGTTGCAGGTGTGATCCTGAACCAGGTAGGCAGCCCCCGCCATGCTGAACTTGTAAAGAATGCGCTTCCGGGCAACATTCCCGTTATCGGCACAATTCCCCGAAGGAAAGAAATTGAGGTCCCTTCAAGGCACCTGGGGCTCTATATGGCACACGAAAAGGACTACAACACTGCGGAAATGGCAGCCTTTATCGAAGAAAACGTTGACCTTGACGCAGTGCTTGAACTTGCTGAGCCCTGTTCTGTTCCGGAAGTTGAGGTTATTCAAAAACCGGGAACAGATCTCAGGATTGGGGTTGCCTGGGACCCGGCTTTCTGTTTCTATTATCGGGACATGTTCGATGCATTCGAGGATAACGGAGCAGAAGTTGTGTTTTTCAGCCCCATGGAAGGAGAAGTTCCTGAAGTGGACGGGATTTACCTCGGAGGCGGCTACCCTGAACTCTATGCAGAAGTCCTTGAAAGTTCGGAAACCACCCGGAAACTCAAAGGGCTTGCAGCCGACGGCCTGCCAATCTATGCGGAATGCGGAGGCTTGCTCTATCTCTGCGGAACGTACGAGGTCGATGACAGGACTTATAAACTGGCTGATGTCGTGCCTGCAAATACCCGCATGACAAACCGGCTGAAAGCTCTGGGATACACCGAAGCCCGTCCTCTTGACAAAAATTTCTCTTCTAACAATATCAGGGGGCACGAGTTCCATTACTCTCTTACGGAATGTGACAGAGATGCCAGGTTCGCATACGAAATGATCCGCGGAAAAGGCATACAGGACGGTTTTGACGGGCTTATCGAGCACAATACCCTTGCAGGATACATGCACTCCCATCCTGCCAGCTTCCCGGTAGATAAGTTCGTGGGAAAATGCCGGGAATACAAAAGGAGATAATAAATAAGGGATAGCCCAGTCTGGGATGAAACGCCAAATGGGAAACTAATTAAAAAGTAGATAAACCAGGTTAATTGGTGGGAAACAGAGGTATGAAACAGAGGTATGAAACAGAGGTATAACAGAGGTATTAAAGTTATGTCAGGTTTTTTCCCTGTTCTTTTCTTTTTCCTGCTCCTTTCCCTCTTCTCTGTGCTTTTCTTTTTCCTGCTCCTTTCCCCTTTTATTTTCTAATTTATTTTTGTTTCCCTGCTCCTTTCCCCTTTTATTTTCTAATTTGTGTTTGTTTCCCTGCTCCTTTTCTTTTCCCCCTGCTTGTTCTCTTTCTTTATTTTTTATGTAGACCCTTTTCTCATAATACCCAAGAGGGTGGCTTATTTTCTCGCAGAGCCCATCTTTTCCCACGCAGTTGCCGTAGGTCCTCATAGTATCGCAGGCAGGGGGTTTGTACGTATTGCCTGTAGCGCCTGCAATGTGTTCTATCTGGTAGAGGGTTTTTTCCGCATCAAAATCAGGAGAGACGTTGAAAAGGTTCAGGATTTCATCAACTGACATCCCCACATTAAGCAGGAAAGAAGTCATTGCAAAGCGCATCGAATGGGCGAGGTTCACCCCACCCTGTACGTTTGCAAGCGCATGGGCAATACAGGGAGGAAAAAGGTTGGGTTCAACAGCTCCGAAGTCAGTAGCCCCGAAATTCTTTTTCTGGACCTCAAACTGTTCCTTTATCTCGGAAACGTAGGGGGAACAGAAGCTGGAGACTTCGGGAGGGATTTCAGGGATAGGGAAAGACTGTTCGATTCTTTCCCTTACTGCTTCTTCAAGAAGCCTTGCAAACTCTTCCCTTGTTATTTTTATCTTGCCTGCCCTTAGCTGGCGGTTTGTCAGTTTCCAGGAGGGATCTTTGAGGGAATTTGAAAAGCGGATATAGTCAGTAAAATGCATACTGAAATAGGAGTCCCTGAAATCTGCCGAGATTCCAAAGTCTTCCCCGAATTCGAGCAGAAAATCAGGGGTTTCAGTTCTCAAAAAAGCATAGGCAGCCTTGGCTTCTGCCAGAGAATAACGCCGGGTAAAGAGCTGGTCGTCCACGCAGGCAACCAGCATCCTGGCAAAAGGGTAGGAAAGGAGTTCCGAGAGCACCTGGGCTTCCCCTGAAACAGGGGATTTTTTAATTTCTCCTTCAAGAGCTTCTTTTACCCTTTCTATTCCACGGGCTCTTGCAGCCCTGTAAGCTCTCGAATTTAGCAGGCTTTCCAGAGAAATTCCCAGGTTTCCAACATGGGCAGATGCTTCTGAAATAAATGGGTAATATGCAAGTTTTTCTGCCTGCATGCCACCCTTAGTCTGATTCTATTCTCGGAGCCAGGAGATAGGATATTCTTCCTGCACCGTTTGCAATTTCAAAGTCGATCAGGACAGGGAAATCTCTGCCAAGAGAAAGGGTGACCTCATTTACTTTGTTTGTGGGTTTGACTATATCTGTCAGGTAATCCAGGGAAAAGAGGGAACAGGCTTCTCCTGCTTTCAGGTCGATTAGCTGGTCTCTGCCCATCTCCAGGCGGACTTTGTCGGTATCTCCCTTTGCTTCCATATAGAATGTATCGCCAGAAACTCCCATAAGCATATGGTCACTGATCTTTTCTGCGGCTTTTACGGCACGCCTGAGGTCTGCACCATTCAGGATAACTTTGGCAGGCAGATCGAGCTGGGGAACCCTGGGTTCTGCACGGATTGTTGAAGGGTCCAGAAGAGAAAGAGTATAGGACAGGCCTCCTACATCAATCAGGAGTTTATTGCTTCCTTCTTCAAGTTCCATCCGGACCGTATCGCTCTTATCCGCAATTCCCAGAAGGTCGGTAATCTTATTCAGGTCAATTCCTATCTCACACTCATCAGCGCTGTATTCATCAAAAGCCGATGATCCAAGCTCAAAAATTCCCATTGCAACGTTGGCAGGATCAACTGCTTTTACCGAAATGCCTTCGGGTTTAATTTTAAATCTAACCTCATCTACAATTACAGCCAGTGCGGCAATCGCGTCTTTCAGAAGCTCTGCATTAATTGCTGCCTTGAACATGATTCTTCTCCATTAAATAAATTTAAGTTTTAAACTCTTTAATCTTATCCCTGGGTATATAAATTTCCTTGCAATTTGGAATTTTCTATCCTTTTGAGGAAAATTTTCTGAATCGGAATAAGTAGCCATATATGGAATCGGGATAAACTATTAGAGTCAAAGTCCCGGCAACTATATAAATCTTGGTCAGAAAATCCTGCAGCTTCATAAACCCCCAGCAGGAAACCCCCGAGTTTAAATCAGGGGTAGGTGAACTTTGCCTGATACATAATAGAAATTCTAACTAGAAATTCTAACTAGAAATTCTAACTAGAAATTCTAACCTGAAAGTTCGTTTTCCAGAAGTCTATGCTACATATGTATATTTCTGGCATTCCCTGATTAATTGGCTGGTATTATTCCAAAATGATCTCAAATGGAGTACGCGTTCTTTCTTTCCACGCGCCGCGCAAGATCTGAGCCCACCCAGCGTACCGTAGATCTAAACGAACTCAATAGCCGGGCTGAGAGCTCTAATACCAAAATATCAACTATGTAGCAGGAACCGACCATATTTTTAGAAGTACGTTTTTAAGAAGGGTTCAGAAGGAAAAGGTTGTGGAATTTAGTCGTATTCTCTCCAGGTAAACCCGCACTTCGTACACTTGAGGAAACGGGTTTCGGACTCGTCTGCAGACCTGAGCTGTCTGAGCCACCAGGCTGCGGTATTGTTCCCGCACTCCGGGCACTTTACACTCGTTGTTGGCAGGCCTGAAGTCTGTTCACCTTCGAGTACCACTACTTCATGATCGTCAATCTTGGCTTTAGAGACGAAATTCTTTTCGTTATTTTCAATCGGTATTATGTTCCCACACTTTCTGCAATGGTAGTTACCATCTTTAGGAAACATCATACTTTTGCATTTGGTACAGAACTGCATTAATATCACTTTTTGCATCATTTATCATTTTATTGTGGTCAAAAGCCAGCTCAGGAATTGAATCAAGTTCAAAAAGTTCAACGGCATCAGCGTCAGAACCTGATTTTAAATCTCCATCTCCTTTCGCAAGGTAGCACACTGAGACCGTATGTCTCCTGGGGTCGCGTTCAGGATCGGAATAAACACCGATAAGTTTGAGAATCTCTACAGAAAGGCCAGTTTCTTCAAAAGCTTCCCTGGAAGCTGCTTTTTCTGTACTTTCCCCTATTTCGACGAAGCCGCCAGGAAGGGCAAAATGTCCCTCATATGGAGGGTATTTTCTCTTCACCAGAACAAGCTTGTTTTTAAAGAGAATTACAGCGTCAACGGTTAGGCTGGGGGTATTATGTTTCATAAAAAGCCTTTGTAGTTAAATTTCCGTGAGATCTTTATCTCTACCAATTTCCTTTCCTGATTAGCTTTTTCTGGCGTTTCGCCAGGTGAAATAATATATTATTATTGTGCATATTGTAAAAACTCGTCATCATATTTCAATTATTCTTCCCATTTTTATTCTTTTTTATTTTTTTCGAGTTGTTTTCAGGTTTTCTGTGCTATGAGTCGAGTTTCACATCAAGTAAAAAAACCACTTACACAGTAGTCTTTATTAAATGTTTCTTTTTATATATGATCAAAAAGTTCTCTTTCTATTTTTTAGAACTTCTTACTCTGCATAATTTTTCTTATAAATCAAATGCTTTACAATCCGTTATTTTTCTATAATATAATTTCGTTATCTACCTACAATATAATTTCGTTATCTATCTACAGGGTTCTTAATATCATCAAATGCCTGACTGCAGAATGATCTGGGCAGGTATTTATATATTTAGAGGTAGGTCAGATGCCTTATACACAATGTTTTATATTGCCTTACCCGAAACTGTCTACATTATTCTCATCATAATACCGGGACTGCCTCATCTGGTCGATATTAACTTTCAGGCATGTATCTAACTTTCAGGCATGTATTTGCCAGTGCCCTGTCATGTATCATCAGGAGGTAATAATTCTCAAAACTGTAAATTCGTTATATCATAAAGTAAAATCCATAACCTTTGAATTCCATAATATTTATGGCTATGAAAACTTTAAGTCCATTGTAGAAGCTCTATGGAAATCTATTAATTATTTTAGAGGATTTCATGTTCTACTTTCCAAAAACTTCAGTGTTTGCTCGAGATTTTCCAGTAGTCTTCATCCCGGGCAAAAAGGTGCGTGAAAAATGATCGAAAATGTACTCTGGCTCGCATTAGGGTTAATGATTGCGTCATCCGTTATCCCCAGAAACTTAAGAGTTCATAAACTGATTGGGGGTATAGGATGGGGTGTTTTTTCCATCCACTGGGGTTACCAGCCTCTTCATTACGTCGAGATTCTGGACTACGCCAATGCGGTCCTTACATTTGTATTTGCCCTGTTCTGCTTACTTGTGGCATATATCATGTTTCGGGAGTACAGGGAAGGTCCCCGTATTATAAAAAATAATAGAGAAATGATACACTCGGAAGTTTCAACTCAGATTGAGGAAGATTCCCTTGACATAACTTCAATGCTTACAAGTGCAAGTTCTCTTGGTGCTCTTGTTTATTTCCCATTTGCAAATTTCTCTTCCCTGAATACCTGGATTATTGGAAACGTTACCTCACAGGTTGTCTGGGTTCTTCAGTACTTTGAGATCCCGGCATACCTGAAAGCCTGGAATATGATATCCCTTAACGGGTATACGGTTGAGATTATCCTTGCCTGTACCGCAATTGAAAGCATTGCTCTTTTTATGGGGCTAATAGCTGCGGCCAGGGCTCCTCTTAATCGTCTGATCATGGCTTTCATCGTATCCGTACCTGTGATCTATGTGCTCAACCTTATCAGGGATATTTTTGTGGTTGTAGCTTATGGAGAACAGTGGTTTGGTGCTGATAGTTTCATAATTGCCCATAACTACATTGCGAAGGCGGGGTCAGGGATCGCTCTCTTTATAATTTCATATGCAGTACTTAAAATTCTGCCTGAATTGCTTGGAATGATCGACGGCCTTTGGTCCATACTTTCCGAAGAATTGAAATATCTGTTGCATAGATTTGCTAGGGACTGAGATCAATGATCGCAAAAGGATCTGAACCCTGGCTTTTTACAGCTGCATCTGTAACTGCCCTGTTTGCAATCTTCTCCAGGGCAACGGATAGTTTACCCTTCCTTAATCATGCAGTTCACATGGGGATGGCATTAACTTTCTTTATGGTAATCTTTTTCAGAGACCCCGAAAGAAAGGTAGCAATTTCTGACGCTTATATGATCTCTCCTGCCGATGGTACGGTTATAGACATCAGAGATAGGAAAATCTGCATTTTTATGTTTCTTCAGAATGTACATGTAAACAGAGCTCCGATTTCCGGAAAAATCAGGGAAATTACCTACAAGAAAGGGGGTTATCTCCCGGCTTTTTGTAAGGATTCGGAAAGGAATGAAAGAAACGAGTTTATTATCGATAGCAAGTACGGGGACGTACAGGTAACACAGATTGCAGGCATCGTCGCCCGCAGGATTGTCACTTATTCCGGTGTGAATGAAACTGTAGAACAGGGACAGCGTATCGGAATGATCCGTTTTGGGTCAAGAGTAGATGTAACAATTCCTCATGATTTTGACATTACAGTTGGTAAAGGGGAGCGGGTTCTTGCAGGCAAGACCGTTATAGCAACAATAAAAAATGACAGGGATATTTGAATATGAACGTATTTCAAATGTTAAAACTCCCGGACCTGGTCTCTCTTTTGAACCTGATCTGTGGGATTGGTTCCATTGCAGTAGCTGCCCAGAGTGACTCTTTTGGCTTTGCTTTGATCTTACTCCTGCTTGCGGCAGTTGCAGATGGGGCGGATGGATACATTGCCCGTAGATTCAAAGGAGGAGAACTTGGGGAGCAACTTGACTCCCTGGCAGATACAGTCTCTTTTGGGGTTGCTCCTGCTCTTCTCATATTCCTTGAATTCGGAGAAAATGAACCTCTTGTTGCAATATTTGCAGTTTTTTATGCTGTATGTGGTGTGCTAAGGCTCGCTCGTTTCAATTCCACTACATCTATCCCGAAGATCGGATTTGAAGGGCTTCCTATCACAGCAGGCTGCGTTATGCTGGTTACGTACCTTTTGCTCGGCAAAAGTATCGTAGGAATGGACGTCCTGCTGGCTCTGACTCTTGCACTCTCTATCCTTATGGTTAGTACCGTAAATTATCCGAAAATCAGAAATATCAAAGTCCTGGCTTTTGTAGCTTCTGTTTTCGGGATAACTGTTATCCTGTACTTTATTGATGTTCAGTATATGCGGCTTTTTTCTTTCCTGCCTTTTATTTTGATGCTGGCCTACCTGTTTTCTCCCTTCTTGAAGATTCCTTTGATTAGTGTTGTTAAAAGTAAAGATTACGGGAACAAAAAGGGACTGGAAACCAGAGGTAGGAACGAAAAGCAATAAAACCAGTTCAAAGACTACTGTCAAGACTACTGTAAAGTCAGTTCAAAGACTACTATAATTTCTTGCTGCACATTAATTATCAAGGAGAAGTTTATTTGACCGGAAACAAAATAACCGATAGAGATAACGCACTCTTCGAAGCAGGAATAAAACTGGGAGCTCTCTACCATCAATTTACGGGCTCTCCAGTAAACCTGAAAACGGTTTCAAGCCTTGAGCAGGCTATTCAGGAAAGCATTTCAGTTCAGCCTTTTGTGGAAATCATTTCCGTGAAAATCAACCGGGACCTCTTAATAAGTAAGTTAAACAGTGAGTTCGGATACACTGAACTTCAGGGTCCTATGCTTGAAGTTAAAATCACTGTAAAATACGGCTCTTCACGGGTGAAAGTCGCAATGAAATACGACTCCGAACTGAATTATCCCTTGATGAAAATTGAAGATATCGAATAAAATTAAGGGTTAAATAAAATAAAAAACGCACATGAAATTCTTCGAATAACATGCCCAAATAATGA
>JBFHIK010000103.1:0-8168 GCA_041596555.1 Methanosarcina sp. | reverse complement strand
TGTCCTGGACCTTGAGATGGAAAACGGAGATGCTGCCCTTGACATTACCAGCGCATTCTTCATGGAACTCCCCACCAGCGGAGATTTCTATGACGTGGAACTGGGTCAGGACCTCCAGGCTGATATGGAAAAGGTTGAAAAATAAACTATAATTCTCACTTTTTTATATTTTCCTTCGTTTTTTGAAGGAAAATTTCCCCCATTCCCCTTTTATTTTTGTTTTATTCTCCCTACTTCTGCTAATTTTACCTTTATTTCCCTCTCACTTCCTTTCAATTTCTATATTTTATTTCCCTTTACTTCTTCTTAATTTAATTTCCGTTTTGCCCTCATTTGATCTTGTAAATTTTTAGGTCTGTTAGTTTGTTTTACTTTCTTTTATTTCTTAGTTCTTTTTTTTCGTCTGATTTTTTTGTTGAGAAGTGCATCTCAACATTCCGCCTGTTCTAGAGATTTTGCAGCTTTTATCCTTATTTACTATTTTGATTTACTATTCTGATTTTTTATTCTGATTTACTATTCCCGATACAACTGTAACTGAATTCCGGTCTTACATGTTCGGCACTGAAACTTTTATCTTAAGGTGCATTCCCGGTATATCCCCGAACTGTCCGGAAACGTCTGTGTTTCTGAAACTTTCAAATTGTTCATAGTACTGAGCGCGTTCAACCAGTCCTTTGAATATCTCTTCCATTGTATTCACCTCTATTCCTAAAAACTACTTCAGTATTTATTAAGCTCCGCCAAGCAGGGTGAAAGTATTTTTTGATGGAGCCCTGAAGATGAAGGTTTCAAAATCTATATGGCTGCCATGCCTGAAAATCTCTCAACATAGGTTGATATTATTCTTTGTTCCTGGAAGAACAAAGGTACATCTAAAAAGATTTTGAAATAAAAGATTTTGAAATAAAAGATTTTGAAATAAAAGATTTTGAAATAAAAGATTTTGAAATAAAAGAGTTTGAAATAAAAAATTTTGAAATAAAAGAGTTTGAAATAAAAAAGTAATAGGGAAATTGGTTTACTGTTCTTTTGCAAGAGCTGCAAGCTGCTCCCCAATTTTTCTGCATTTCTCCAGTTCTTTTTCATATGGCCTGTACCGAACCTGCAGTCCGGGTTCGAGCACCTCTATTCCTGCATTTTTTAATTCCTGTTCGATTGTTTTTACTGCTCCTCCTCCCCAGCCGTATGACCCGAAAGCCATAGCTTTTTTCTTCTGGGGGCGCAGGCCTTTGATGTAAACCAGGAAGTCTCCGATTGTTGGAAAGAGCCCGTTATTAAGGGTAGGTGAGCCCACTGCAAAGGCAGCTGCATCAAGCATCTCTTTCATTATATGGCTCCTGGTGTTTTTCCGGAGATTAAGAAGTTTTACCTCAACTCCCTCTGTCCGGACAGTTTCTGCGATCTCGGTTGCCATTATTTCCGTGCTGCCCCACATAGTATCGTATATGACAAGCACCTTTTCCTTTACTTCCCCATTAGCCCATGCCCTGTATGCCCCAAGGATTTTTTTGAGGTCCTGTTTCCATATGATTCCGTGGGCAGGGGCGATCTGCAGAGGGTCTACTCCCAGTTTGTCCAGCACTTCCAGAAAGCGAAGAAGAGGCATGTGAAACGGCATCAGTATGTTTGCATAATACTCGGCAGCCTCCGGGATAACATCCCCTACTTCAAAATCATACCTCTTCGAGGTGGCTATGTGCTGCCCGAAACCATCGTTTGAGAAAAGGATCCTGTCTTCTTTCAGGAAAGTTTCCATGCTGTCAGGCCAGTGCAGCATTGTGGCTTCCAGGAACATCAGGGTCTTTCCTCCAAGGTCCAGCTGGTCGCCTGTTTGCACAACCTCAAGGTCCCAGTTCTCGCTGCCAGAGTCTCTGAAGTAGCCGTTAAGGATATCGACGCCCCTTTTTGTAATGAGGATCTTTGCATTGGTTTGTTTTTTAAGCTCTGCAAGGGAACCTGCGTGGTCAAGTTCCATATGGTTTACTACAATGTAGTCAAGCTTTGAAGGGTCGATTATCCGGCTAATACGCCTGAGCATCTCCCCCGCAAAAGGAGCCTTTACGGTATCGATAAGGGCAGTCTTTTCCCCAACAACGAGGTAAGAATTATAGGTTGTCCCCCCAGGAGTGGTAAACCCGTGAAAGTCCCTGCCGTTCCAGTCGATTGCTCCTACCCAGTAAACTCCCCTGGCAAGTTCAACGGCTCCGTCTGTTTTTTCCATTTCCATCTCTTCCCAGCTCCCTTAATTTTTTCAGGTCTGCATCCGGAACTGAGTTATATTTTCAAGATAGCTGTCAATTATCTCATAGTGGCTTCTTTCGTACCCTGACAGCATCTCAAAGAATTTTTTCTGAGTCTCGTCTTCGACTCTTTTTGCCATTTCCGAATAAAAGTCTTCACTCTTTCTCTCATGTCTCATGGCTGCAAGAAGAATGCCCGCATCTCCGAGGGTGATATTGCCCATTTTTGTCTGGCCCACATCAAACTCCGGGCTGAAAGACTGCCCGCTGGGGACTTCCGTGCTGATTATGGGCAGTTCTTTTTTATCACGGTACCCTTCGAGGTAGCCAATATGCATTACCTCCTCTTCTGCCAGGTGCTTATAGAGTTCCTTGAATTTTGGGTTTTCCATTAAGTCAGCCTGCTGCATGTAGAAGTCCCTTGCTTCTATTTCCCTCTCAATTGCCAGAGCTACGGCTTCTTCAATCCCTTTAAGATTTCTTACTTCCTCTACTGTTTCCTGATATGAGCTTTTCATACTTTTTCCCCCTCTTGAACTTTATTTTTTCAGAATTTCCCGACTTTTATATTTTTTAATTTTAGGCTTCCTTCTTAGCTTTGTGTTTCTTTTGTTCTTTCACTTTCAAGGTTATATCTTCAGAAGGCCGTTCAAGCCCAAATATATCATAAATCTCATAGGGATTTGCAAGTAAGTTTATGTTTTCCATCTGCGCAAGTTTTTCCGAGTTTGTAACATCTACTTCGCGCATACTTAGCTCAAATGCTCTCCCGCTGGGTGCAGCAGTTTTTACAGTTCCCCTTTTCTGGTCTACAGGCATGATGAAAATAGGGGTTTTTCCTTTTGCGGTCTGAGAAACCGCATTTGTAACAAGGGTATCTGCAATCCCGTACACGATCTTTGCCACTGTATTGGCAGTTGCCGGGGCTATCAGCAGGAAATCATAATATCCCATCTGCAGTGGACCTGCAATGAATGGGGAGTTGGGGCCTGCATCTACTTTGAAGTTAGGGAAATCGTTCTGGATTTTGTCCCACAGGTGATACCATTTCATCACGGTTTCCCCCTCTTTGGACAAGAAAACCATTGTTTCAACGCCTGTTTGGTTCTTAATGTCCACCAGAACACTATAGGTTTCAATCATCTGGTCTCCGGAACCTGTAATTCCCCATGCTATGCGTTTAACTTTCTTGCCTAACGGTTCTACCAAAATAACACACTCCTTAAGGTTTCAATCTAATCTCTGATTACTTATTATCCTGATTATTATCCTGATTATTATCCTGATTATTATCCTGATTATTATCCTGATTATTATCCTGATTATCTGAATTTTAATCGGGTTTCTGAACTTCTAACCCTCTACTTCCAACCCTGCAGATTTACTGCTTATTTGCCTCTTCTTTCGGCATTTCTTCTTTCGGCATTTCTTCTTTCGGCATTTCTGATTTTTGAGCTTCAGGCTCCTCTACAGAAGCTGCTTTCTTTACGAGCTGGGTTGTCTGGATAAGCTTCTTAAGGGTTTTTTTAAGGCTCCGCATACCTTCCGAATCCTCGGAAACCCCTTCTGCCCCCTTATCTTTTGACCAGAAGGTCCCTCCCAGGTTTGCTCCAAAGGAACCTCCTCCGACAGGGATCATTTCATTAATTACGTAAAAGTTAAGAATCGTCTGGATAGCAGGCTCCTGCCCGCCTATTCGGTCTCCACCGTCCGCGATTCCCATTCCAACCTTATTTAAAAAGACTTTTGGGTCTTTTGCAACGACAGCTCTGCAGCGGTCCATAATAGTTTTAGTCTGGGCGCTTACAGTTCCCTGATAGACAGGAGTGCCTATAATCCAGGCATCTGCCCAGATCATTTTGTCGTACAGCTCAGCCGCAATATCGTCTTTATGGATGCATCCTTCCTTTTTCTTAACACAAAAATCACAGTGGATGCAGAAGTTTAACTTTTTCCCTTTGGAGGAGAAATAGTCCGTCTCTACACCGTACTTCTCCTTTAAAATCCTCAGGGCTTCCTGGACCAGAAAATCAGTCGCCATATTCCTGGGGCTTCCCGATATCCCCAGAACCCTGATTGGTTTGGTTTCAGTTTCTTGCATATCCTATCTCCAGCATCCCTTTTAGAAAATTAATCATATACTTGAACATATACGTTGGTATGTTTTTTGGGCACATAATTTTATGCCTGAATGATTTTAACCCAAATTTATAACATTTCTTCTTTTTTCTTCTTTTTACCTTTATTTTTACCTTTATTTTTATCTTTTAAGCCTTCTGAAGGCGCTGGCCAAAAAGAGGGCAATTCCCCCTCCGATTATTCCGAAGCCTGGAGTTGAGGACTTTTCTTCTTCGGGGTACGCTGCCATATCAATTACAGGTACAGTATAGGCTCCTTTTCCGAAAAGCTCATCAATATGCTCCTGAGCAGCCGATCTGTAGTGAAGAACCGTCTTTGTGCTGATAGGATTGGAGGCATTTTCAGGCATTATGAAAGAATGTTTTTCAACTACAGACTCTTTCGGGCTTATTCTGTTATCGGAAAGGATCGTTTCTGCTTCCCATGCTTTTACTGTGGGCTTTCCCTCTGAGTCGGCAAAAACCGTGTGATAGACTGTAGCGCCAGAATCAATTTTTCCCTCACTGTCAAGTGCCCCTGTGTGGTAGAGCTCCCTGCCTTCGGAATCCTCTACTGTCAGTTCAAGCCACATTTCTCTGTCTTCGGTAACTCCGGTCGGAATTTTGTGTCCTGCCCCGGTGTTTGTTATTTCTACTGCTACCTCCACATTCTCTCCCGGTTCTGCCGAATCAGGAGCTGTTACCTTAAGCTCTGCAGCATGTTGTAGATACTCAATAGCCCTTTTTTCGTGCCTTCCTTCCCCCATAACCTCTGTTACGAAAGCGTTTGCGCCCACAAAGTAATGAGTATATACATGTTCCCTTTTCGGCCCTGTTGAGGCAGCTTTTCCGGGGTTTTCTTCGAAGCCGACGATTCCGGGGGTCATATGGCAGGCCTGACAGGTCACTCCTTCTTCAGCATACGGGCTTTCCTCCCATTCGGTATAAGTGGCCGCAAGAGTCAAATTATTTACCGGATGGTTGATATTGTGGCACATGCCGCAGTATCCGGACTCGTTATAAAACTCGTGCGCTTCTATCTCATGGGAAGGAGACTCTGCATCAGCCCTGTTTCCCCATTTTACATCTCCAGGCTCAAGGACATAGGGGGCATTTCCTATCCCCTCACTTTCGGCAACTGAGTGGCAGAAATCACACTGGACTCCTTCTTTTGAAACCTCGCTCAGGTGAGACCCGTCGAGAGGCGGGATTTCAGCCGAAACCATTCCTATAGGCGTATGGCAGCGAGAGCAAAACTCAGGAGGAAGGCCCTGTGCTTCTGCAGCTCTGCCGTATTCCTGAAGCATTGCCTGGTAAAAGAAGTCACTGTCTGCATTCGAATGCATTGAGCCGCCCCATTCTCCAAAGTTGCTCCCGTGGCAGTTGGAACAGATGCCGGATTTCGAAAACTGGTCCGATGTAAAGTCCCCGGGCCCGCTGGGCTCTGCCGCGGCATTGGATGCCCATATTCCTGCAAACAAAAAAATGGTAATCAAAAGTTCCGTGCTTTTCACTGACATTCCCTCCAGACTATGTCCTCAGGTTTTCAGACTTTCCAGGTGCACGTTTGCCTTTTTTCCCCAGATACGGTCTCGAATATACTGGAAATCTTTCATACATGTGAGAGGCAGGAAGCCCTGTTGCTTTAGCGCAGGGAGGAATGCCGTCAACATTCTGGCATTCCGTTCCACGTTTGGATTTCTCCACTCTGCTTTAGAATCGACTTTCCAGCAGGTAATTAGAATCGAATTTCCAGCAGGTAACACGGTTTTGGAAAACCGTCTCCCTTCGCCAATGTTGGATACTTTAGCATGGGGCAGTTGACTTCTTATGGGATAAGATCCAGCTAGCTCCCCCTTTTCCTGTCAGTTTTTCTATTTAGCTCATCTTGATGGTCATGAACTCTTCCCAGGTCCCATGGACGTTGCAGTGTTCAAGAGCATGGAGTTTGCTTTCCTTTCCTGCCAGGGATTTATCGGCCTCAATTGTGAATGTAGCTTCAGCTTTCTTGTTTTTGCGCAGGGAGAGCTCTTCTCTTCCTATTTTTTTGTCATTGAGGTAGAGTTCGATCCACTCGATGTGGTGCTTTTCTTCCATCACGTGAGGAATAAGTCCCACCTGCACAATTACATCAAAAGGCTTTCCGGCAACGATGGTTTTTGGCACGTAGATTGCCGGGATGTGCTTCTTATCTCCTTCTGTCAGGTTTTTAGGGTCCGCCGGTTTGTTAATCTTTCCTTCAGTCATTATTTCCCTCCACTTATAATTTATTTTAAAAGTATTGCATTATTAATACTTTCTAAAAAATAGAAATTTTAAAAATATAATTTTTAGTTGTTAAAAGCGGCTTAAAGCGGCTTTATTTTTCTTTCAGCATTTTGAGAGCATCCCTGCAAGCGGCTACAGCAGGAGCACCAGAGGTGATGAAGATGACGTCCATTGTCTCCATGATCTCTTCCTTGGTAGCTCCGTTTTTGAGCGCACTTTTCATCTGGGAAACTGTGCAGGCCTCACACTGCTTCGATGCCACCACCGCAAGAGCCATAAGGATCTTCATCTTGGCTGGAAGGGCTCCGTCTGTCAGTATTTTGTGGTCACATCTTCTGTATTTGTGCAGGAATTCCGGATCAAGTTCCCCAAGTGTTTCCAGAATATGAGGGGTGAACCCCATTTTTTCACCCATACTCTCCAGTATCTCTTTGTGTTCTGTCATTCTTCTAATCTCCTCTACTCCGTTATTATAGCTGCCAATTAGTTACTTTTGATTACCAATTGGTTACTGATTTTATATTGATTTTATATTGATTTAATTGATATTTATATTGATTATTACTTAATATTTATCAAATATATATGTTCTCAGACCCTTAATTGCCGTAGTCTGGATTTCCAGGTCGTCTTATTCGTCTTATAAATGATCTGCCAAATCGTCTTTTCAGACGCAGAACCCGTCTTCAAGAATGTTGGCAATGCATTCTTTACATAGCATCCGTGGAAGACCTTTCTTTAGTGTCTTGTGAGGCAGCGGGTATCCTCCTCCTTTCATTGGGAATTCTACCTGCTTTATATGTTCCATGCAGAGACCCTTTCCGCAGACTATGCAAACCCCTACTGCTTCAGTGTCCTTATTTTCTTCAAGGCAATCGTAACATTTTAGCATTCCTGGTCACCTCAGCAAACCTCATTAAACAGGCAGTTCTCCTTCAGGGCATCATGGCAGGGAAGGCAAACAATTCTTTTTATATGTTCAAGGTCGGGCTTCAGCTCTATCGGGTAGTCCCCCTCCCAGACCGGGGTTTCCTCATGGATAAGATGATCTTTGCAAACCCCTCTCCCACATACAATACAAATCCCAACAGCATCCGTATCTTTGCCTACTATAGCGCACTCATAACATTTCATCGGTTTTCCTCCTAATCAGGAAATCCTGTTTTTATTCGAATTTTATCCAAACATTTTCAGGTCTGAGATTCCATAAACTTATCATATGAGAGAATTTCTTACTCTCTAATGACTCTTTAATTGACTCCTTATTGACTCCTTAATGACTCTTTAATTGATTCCTTATTGACTCTTAAATTATTCCTCTATGAGGATCATGTCTTCTCCACAGCAAACAAGCGTTCCGCCTCCGACTTCTGTTACGGTGACCTCATTGCCGCAGATCTCACATCGGTACTTTTCTCCTTTTCTGGACACAGCCATAGCTAATTCACCTCCTTGTTTTTTAGTTTAAATTCATAAACCCTCAGCAGGAAACTCCTGAGTCCTTTAGCTTAGGGGTAGTTGACCAAAACTTTTAAGCGGG
>JBFHIK010000102.1:0-8201 GCA_041596555.1 Methanosarcina sp. | reverse complement strand
CTTTATATCAGGATCGGTATCGTCAAAACGCAGGATAAACTTACCTTGATAGATCTTCACGTACTCGGAATTGACTACCATGCCCCTTGAACTGCCCAGGGTTGCGGGCCCGTTGGGGTTCGGAGCAAAGCGCATTACGACTTTCCCGGCCTCTGCCCCCTCAAGGGGTTTTAACCCCTTGTCAGGCTCTTTCTTTACACTCAGGGCTTCTATGAGCTCCGGAGCAATTTCCGACAGCCGGGCTTCCCAGGCGTCGGGGTTTCCATTAGCAATTTCTGAAACAATGGCTTCAAGTGCCACAGAGACGGCATTGGGATCGGCCCTTAGCTGGGGATACTCCCCCATTACCTTGCCCATTACGGCTTTGGGCTGGGGAGCTTTTCCGTATTTTACAGCATTTTGAAGGGCATATTTTTCTATTGATTTAAGGTCTTCAGGACTTAAGGTCATAGGAACTTCTCCAAAAAGAAACATGGATTAAATCTTGACTGGATGAAATGAGAATATCATGCAAATTCAATTGAATGGATAAACCCGCAAAAAGGGATAACCCATAAGATGCGTTGAATCCGATGATTGCGGAAAAAACATGTAAATAGGATTATAAAAAGTCACCGAAGCCCGAGCCTCCGGAAAACAGCCCGGACAACAAACAAGCACACCCATAAAGTGTTTTCAAAGACAAAGGCCTTTACTTCGGAATAGAAGCTTCAATTCCCCGGATGCGGGACACTTTCTCATTGATTGTACATAGATCCCGCTCAAAGTCCTGCAGGAATTTAGGGACGGCGTCCCCTGGCACAGCCCCCTGAGCTGAAGGCTTGATAAGATTTGCCTGCTCAAGGACTCTAAGGGAATAACGCACCTTATGGTTCTGCATTCCGGTAACTTCTGCAAGTTTAAGGATTCCTATGGGACCTTCTTCAATTACCTTTTTGAGCACAATCAGATGGCGCTCTGTAAGGTCAAGTTCAGTTCCAATATGCTCAAGAAGCATCAGACAACCTCGTTTCTAAGTTTTCCGATTCCCTGAATTTCAACTTCCACGGTATCCCCTCTATGCAGTTCTCCAACTCCAGGAGGTGTACCGGTAGCGATTACATCCCCAACTTCCAGGGTCATAATCTCGGTAATGAATTCAATAAGATAAGGAATATCAAAAATCAGGTTTGAAGTGTTTGATTCCTGTCTGGTTTCCCCGTTTACCCTGCAGGCAATCTTTGCATCAGTAACATCAATTTCTTCCGTAGAGACGATATAGGGCCCGAATGCTGCAAAGGTATCAAAACTCTTTGCCCTTGTCCACTGCCCGTCCTTTTGCTGGAGATCACGGGCGGTCACATCATTAAAACAGGTATAACCTGCAATCACATCCTCGGCCTTTTCGGCGGAAATATTCTTGCAGCGCTTTCCGATAACGACTGCGAGTTCAGCTTCATAGTCCACCCTCAAACTGGATGCAGGGTAAATGATCTTGTCTCCATGCCCTATAACCGCAGAGGGAGGCTTTAAAAAGAGAACAGGGGTTTCAGGGACTTCCATGTAAAGTTCTTCGGCATGGTCCTTATAGTTCAGGCCAACACAGACGATTTTAGAGGGGAAGGAAGGGGGTAGAACGCGAAGTTCCGAAAGTTCAAATGCCCCGGCAGAGATCCCTCCATTGGGATACACCCGCCCATCTTCGATTTCTCCATAAAAAACATTATCTCCTGACCTGAACCTTCCAATCATAGCTTTACCTTCCTAATCCTGTTTAGCGGATCTTTTTACCTGCTCTCTTTCATTTTTTAAGAGGATATATAGAAACTTAAATTTTAACTCTTCGCCCACTGGCATCCCGTGAATATTTTCCGAGTTCCGAACCAATGAGTTGAACCCCGGAAAACACAGGCCCGTCCTTACAGACCCTGAGCCCGGACTGGTCTATGCAGCATGCCCCGCAGACTCCGATGCCACATTTAAAATAGCGGTGGAGGCTGAACTCTGCTTTTTCCAGAACCTTTCTCTCTTCAAGGAGCCTGAAAACCGAAGACATCATTATTTCAGGGCCGCAGACTGCAATTCGGTCATAGGCTGCGACATCAAGGCTTTTAAGAACATCAGTCACAAACCCTTTAACTCCTTTTGAGCCGTCATCAGTAGAAACATAAACCTTTCCGAGGGCTTCGAACCGCCCTTCAAAAAGCAGGTCTCCGGCACTCCGTGCCCCAAGAATAGTATGCACCTCAGCGCCTGCAGCAAAGGCTGCCTCGGCATAAGGAGAGAGGGGAGCAGCTCCGACCCCACCAGCTATAACAAGTATTTTATCGCCCTTTACAGGAAAGGTAAAGCCTTTTCCAAAAGGACCCCGAAGCCCGAAAGAATCCCCTTCTTTTAACTCAAAAAGCTTTGAAGTTGCCTCTCCGACTTTCTGGACAGTTATGGAATTGTTTCTGGAAAGGCCCATAGGAATCTCGTCCACGCCCCTGACCCAGACCATTACAAACTGGCCTGGCTCCAGATCCTCAAACCCGGGTTCAAAGAAAAAAGTCCTGACAGCAGGAGATTCTTCAGTTATCTGTGTTATTGTAGCATTAAGAGGTAGCATCAGACCATCTCGTGGGCAAGCCCTATAATTTTCTTTATATTTGAATAACCTTTTATCTCCAGGAAGGTTTCTATTCCTGCCCCGATTTCAGAGAATATATCCACCCTATCATATACCGCAGACCCGACCTGAACAGCGGCTGCTCCTGCCATCATCATTTCCACTGCATCTTCCCAGGAAGAAACTCCTCCTACACCGATTACCGGTATTTCCAGGGCAGTGTAGAGGTCATAAACGCATTTGACAGCTACGGGCTTGACAGCCTTTCCAGAGAGCCCACCTGAACGGTTTCCAAGTACCGGATATCCGGATTCAATGTCAATAGCCATTCCTTTTACAGTATTGATCGCAACAACCGCGTCCGCACCTCCGGATTCTGCTGCAGTCCCAATGGATGTAATGTCTGCAACATTGGGGGTCAGTTTGACCCAGACAGGAACGTTAACAACATCCTTCACCGCCGCTGTAACTGCTTCTACAAGGCACGGGTTTGAACCGACTGCAGCTCCATAGCCTTCGGCATGAGGGCAGCTCACATTCAGCTCGAAGGCATCAGGCTTTGCAGGAAGCAGGCCCTCGGCAACTTCAGCAAACTCAGCCGGATTTCCACCGAAGATGCTTGCAATTACCGGAACTGAGGAGTTCTTTTTTGCAAACTCGAGCTCCTGCAGAAAGCCAGGATAGGAAGGGTTCGGAAGCCCCATGGCATTTAAAAAGCCGCAGTCCAGCCTGACCATGCTGGGATTGTGGTGTCCGGTTTTTGGAGCGGGACCTATGGACTTGGTCACAACTGCGCCTGCTCCCCCGTCACGTGCAACCCTGCAGAGGGAAGCGCCGGTTGTCCCGAGCACCCCGGCTGCAAGAATGGTCGGATTTTTTAATTTAAGTCCGGTGAGAGTATACATTATATAACTCCATTTCCTGCCCGCAGGCAGTTTCTGTATCAATAATCGTATGAATCCTCTGTACCGCATGCCTCTTTGGAGAGTTGAAGAAGCGCTTCATCAGCCAGCTTTTTACCCCCCATCTCCACAAGCCTGTGCCCCAGTTTCCTGGCTCTCTCAATACCACCAAGCATCGGGATAACCTCCTCGACCCGGACAACTTCTCTACCATCCAGGGAAAGGACTTCAGCCAGAACCTTAATTTCTTTTTTATCAGGGGTAAGTTCAGCATAGGAGCCAATAGGAGTTGTACAGCCTCCTCCGAGTTCGGAAATAAGGATGCGTTCGAGTTCGGTAACAATCCGGCTCTCGGTATGGTCAAGTTTGGAAACCGCAGCTTCAGCTTCAGTGTCCGCCCTTGTCACCACTGCAACTGTGCCCTGGTTAGGGGAAGGACAGAAAAAACCCGGAGAAAGGATTTCTCCTTCAAGTTCCCAGCCCATGCGCTCGAGCCCTGCTTTAGCGAGCAGAATTCCGTCATACTGCCCTTCTTTAAGCTTCCTGAGCCTGGTGTCTATATTGCCTCTGAGCTCCTGAGTAATAAGGTCAGGTCTGTAACGCCTGATCTGGGCAGCCCTTCTCAGGGAGCTGGTGCCTATAATAGACTGTTCAGGCAGTTCGTCAAGAGGAGTCCCGTCGTACGTGAGCAGGAAATCAAATGGAGTGTCACGCTCCAGAACTGCAACAGTAGGAATCGAATGAGGGCGGACTGTTGGCATGTCCTTCATCGAGTGGACAGCGATATCGATTTCTCCTGCAAGCATGACATCGTCAAGTTCCCGGACAAAAGCCCCGACTCCTCCGGATATCGCATGCAGGGGACGGTCAGTAAACCGGTCTCCGTTGGTTTTTATAATCTTAATACTGGTTTCAACGCCCTGCTCCTTAAGAAGGCGCGCAACATTCTCGGTCTGGGCAAGCGCAAGCTGGCTGCCCCGGGTACCTATGATCATCTGGAATCCTCAAACGTTTTAAAAGATAAAATCTTCAGAGATTTTCCATATAAATTTCAAGTGTCTTTTCAAGGTCTTCTTTGCTGTGAGCTGCAGATATGAAGTTGGTCTCAAACTGGGATGGAGGCAGGAAAACCCCACTTGCAAGCATCCTGTGGAAGAAAGCAAGGTAGCCGTCCTTGTCACACTTAAGGACCTCCTGGTAGTTATGAGGCTCTGCCCCGAAGAAAATCTTGAACATGGAAGCAATTCCGCACACATTATAATCAAGTCCTTCATCCTCAACGATTTCAGAGAGAACAGTGCGCATGTAATCTCCGGTTGAATTCAGCTTTGCGTGAATATTTTCCTCTTTCAGGTAATCAAGCACAGCAATGCCCGCAGCCACCGAGCAGGGGCTTCCGCTGAAGGTCCCTGCCTGATAGACAGGCCCGGAAGGAGAGATCATTTCCATGATTTCCCGGCGGCCTCCAAAGACCCCTATTGGCAGGCCCCCGCCTACGATCTTTCCGAGGGTTGTCATGTCAGGTACGACCCCGAAGTATTCCTGCGCCCCGCCCATTGCGAGCCTGAACCCGGTAATAACCTCATCGAAAATAAGCAGGACATCATTTTCCAGCGTGAGTTTTCTGAGGTCTTCCAGGTACCCGGGTAACGGGAGAACGGGGCCTATATTCCCCATTACTGGCTCTATAATCACTGCTGCAAGGTCGTCCCTATTCTTTTCCACAAGCCCGGTCATTGTTTCAATATCGTTATACGGAGCTTGCAGGGTATGTTTTGTGAAATCTGCAGGAATGCCGAGGGAATCAGGCTCTCCAAGGGTAGTAGCTCCTGAACCTGCCTTTACGAGCACCGCATCATGAGCGCCGTGAAACCCGCCTTCAATCTTAATGAATTTATTTTTACGTGTAAAGCCACGCGCAAGGCGGAGGGCACTCATGGTGGATTCCGTGCCTGTAGAGACGAAACGGAGCATATCAATGCTGGGATAATAGCCCGCAACCTTTTCTGCAAGGGTTACCTCAAGCTCGGTGGGAGTCCCGTAGAGCCAGCCCTTATCAAGCTGTTGTTTGATTGCTTCCTTTATTACCGGATGGTTGTGCCCGAGGATAGCAGGACCGTAGGCAAGGCAGTAGTCAATATATTCGTTTCCGTCAAGGTCCCTTATCTTCGAACCGTCCGCAGAAGCGGTATAAAAAGGATAGGGTTTGATTGCACGCACCGGACTGCTAACCCCGCCCGGGATGAGGGTCTTTGCTTTTTCATACATCTGTCTGGACTTATCAAGTGTTACCTCAAACGTCATGGAAATCTCACCGGATGAACTTAAATGTTTAATAAAGGGCTGTAAATAGATTAAAGGGAGTAAATTAAAGTGGCTTGATTAACGGAGTAAATCAAAGGAAGTAAATTAAAGGGACTGAATCAAAGGAAGTAAATTAAAGGGACTGAATCAAAGGGACTGGATTAAAGGGAATAAATTAAAGGGACTTTAGAGCTAAAAAGACCTTAAATAAGGTTAATTCCCGGACTGAAATGAACTCCTGGCTTAAAGTCAATCTTTAAGTGAAGCAGGCTTCTTTTTCGAGTGGGTTTCCTGGACTGAGCTTCTGGATTAAGCTAATGCTCTATTCTGTGCTCTGTATTTATCTTTATAACAGAGCCTTCACCTATTAAGCAGTTATTGATGAAACCATTGATTATAGTATACAGGCAAAAGACAGGCTTAAAAACAAAAGGTGAGAAAAGGAGGCGGGAAAAAAGCCCTGGTAGAAACCTCCTGAAAGCAGGAATGCCTGAAAAAGGAGCTGTTACCTCAGCATCCGGGCAGCATCCTTTGCAAAGTAAGTAATTATGAAATCCGCTCCTGCCCTCTTGATCGAAATAAGGGACTCGTACATGGCTTTTTTCTCATCAATCCACCCATTGGCTGCGGCTGCCTTGATCATGGCATACTCCCCGCTGACGTTGTACGCAGCTGTTGGCATACCGAACTCGCTCTTGACTCTGTATATGATATCCAGGTAGGGAAGCGCAGGCTTTACCATCAGGATGTCTGCCCCTTCTGCCACATCAAGGGTTACTTCCCTGACAGCTTCGTCACTGTTTGCAGGGTCCATCTGGTAGGTCGACCGGTCCCCGAAGGAATACCCCGATTCGGCAGCTTCCCTGAAAGGCCCGTAGAAAGAAGAATGGTATTTTGCGGCATAGGACATAATGGGAATATTCTCAAAGCCGCTGAAGTCAAGGGCCTGTCGGATTGCGGTTACCATCCCGTCCATCATTCCTGAAGGAGCTACCATATCAGCTCCGGCTTTTGCATGGCTGATAGCAATTCTTCCGAGGACTTCGAGAGTAGGATCATTAAGGACTTCTTTAGTTTCAAAATCGATTATTCCGCAGTGCCCGTGGCTAGTATACTCACACATGCAAATATCCGTGATCACCACAAGTTTGTCTCCGAGTTCGGCTTTGATTCTTCGGACAGCTTCCTGAATGACGTCGGTTTCTCCGCAGGAAGAGCTTCCCTCTGCGTCCTTGAATGCAGGCACTCCGAAAAGGATCACTGCAGGAATCCCAAGGTCTGCAACCTCTTTTGCCTCTTTTACGACTCCAGAGAGCGGAATATTGTATATTCCGGGCATGGAAGAAATCTCAACAGGGGAATCAATAGTCTCATTAACAAAAATAGGCTGGACCAGGTCATTCACTGACAAAGTGGTTTCACGTATAAGATCCCTGATTTTTCCCGTTCTCAATCTTCTTAACCTGACTTCTGGAAACATTTGATCACTCCTGAAATATGAATTGTTTTTCCTGTTAATTTCTTTCTGAAATATGAACTTCTTTACCTGTAAATTGCTTTAATTGGAAAATTATTTCGGCCTGTGAATTGCTTCTGCCTGTGAATTGCTTCTGCCTGTGAATTGCTTCTGCCTGTGAATTGTTTCTGCTTTCCTGTACGTTTCGGCCTTAATCTTTTACAGCATATTGCTCTTTAACCCGTGCCTGTTCTTTTGTGCAGCCGGGTTTCACGGTTTCAAGCTTCGCCCTGTCTTTATCGAGGCAGAAGACCCTTGATACCACATCAAGAAACTCTTCGTTTCCAAGTTCGGCAGCCTGGCGGAGGACTTTGGTGGGCTCACCCAGGATCTTGTTAACGATCGAATGAGTGAGGTCATCGAGCACCTCGGTTTCGATCTCCCCTATAGTATGATAGGCACTGAGCCGGTTGACTGCTTTTTCCCGTTCCCTTATGCGTACATCATAGACCTGCCGGTAAAGCTCGGAAATCAAACGGTCTGCTTTCTGACGTTTGTACTGGAGATTTAAAAGCCTGATTTCTTCCTGAATAATCTCTTCAGCTTTTTTTGCTTCTTCTTTTCGCATCTTCAGGGTTTTTTCACTGATGACCCTCAGGTTATCGATATTACAGAGCTCAACATTTTCGAGCTCCACGACGGATTCCTCAATATCCCTGGGATTTGCGATGTCGATAAGAAGGAGTTTTCTTTCCCTGCCCCTCATGGCTTCTTCAATTATTTTCCGTGTGAGGATATAATGGGGAGCACCAGTTCCACTGATCACAACATCTGCGCCTGGGAGATATTCTTTTATATCATCAAGCTTGACCGCGTGCCCTCCGAGCTCGTAGGCGATTTCTTCAGCTTTCTTAAAAGTACGGTTTGCAATGTAAATAGCCTGAATATCCTT
>JBFHIK010000101.1:0-8210 GCA_041596555.1 Methanosarcina sp. | reverse complement strand
TTGGCATGAAAGTACCTCTGATTTCGCACTCCGGACCCTCATTCAGAATTTCTGATTATGTTGGAAGCAAATATAGCATTTTTGTCCTGTTAAATTGAAGCCAGGGTCCGGAATGTGGACGTGAGGATACTTCGCCTTCACTTAATGTCAGGTTTCTTTTTTTCAACAATTGCGAATATTTCACTAATTATTGAGATACGTTCATCAACCGAAAATATCTCGGTCTCAACAATCTTCCTCCTTTGAACTTCTCCCTTGATATATCCCGTTTCATCTTCGTACATCTCATCATTTGTGATAAGGTGCCATATTATCGTTGCAATTTTCCTTGCCAGGGCAACAATCGCCTTTGCATGTCCAATTGACTTCTTTTTTCGGTTAAAAAACTCTTTTAACTTGCTATTTTTTGTTCTTGCTGCTGCCTGAGCAATCTGTATTAGAATCCACCTTGCTACCTTTGATCCTCTCTTAGTGATCCTTCCATTGTGGTATTTATCTGCAGATTGGTACACATTAGGAACCAGTCCAAGCCATGAAGCAAGCTTGTCCCCTGAAGCAAAATCTTTGAAATCACCTATTTCAGCGATTAGAGTTGCCGCACCAAGTTCCCCTATACCTGGAACAGACTTTAAAATTTCCATTTCTCGCTTATGATTTCCATAAGCATAATTGAAAATTTCCTTTCCCAAAAGTTCGATTGAATCGTCAAAATTCTTTATTAGCTTCAAACATATCTGAAGCCTGATTGCAGCACTCTGGGAGATTTCTCTGTCCAGAAGCTCTCGGATCTGAGCGCTTTTTTTACGAACATTTGGAGAAAGGTTTTGTATAATCTGGTCAACATTTTTACCTGAAGAGATTCCTGATAATATCTCTCTACCATTTTGTCCAAAAATGTCTGTCAGCACATCTTTTAGATTAAACATTTCAGGTGCGAGAATGGCATGAGCTTCATTTTTTATATCCGTTCTTTTTTGTACAAGTTTGTGGCGAAGCCGAATGTATGAACGATATTCTCTGTGTTTTTTTGGGAAAACTCTTGATGGTTGAACCATGTCATTCAGTGCAAGTTTTGCAATGACTTCGGAATCTATTTTATCTGTCTTTTTATGTGTAAATGCTTTCATGTCGCGAGCATTTCCAACTATAAAAGGCAGATGTTTTATCAATGAATCATGAATAGGGACCCAAAAGTCACTTGTTGATTCACATGCAACAACGTCACATTTTTCTGATGTAACCCAATTTCTAAGGCTTAAAATTCCATCATCATCTCTCTTGAAACGCTGTTGCTGTTTTTCACCGGATCTGCTGAGGATAGTAGCAATCAAAAAACTTTTGTGGATATCTAAACCGCAAGATTTGTTTATTTCTCCTGCCAATTTACATTACTCCATCATTTCTAGGACAGTAGAATTACCTAAAAGGCAATTTGGCATCCGTGATCAAAGTCACATTTGAGCCTTCGAGGGCAATTCAATGGTTAGTTTTTCTACGGCTTCGAAGAGCCAAATAAAAGACAACCTTCCTGTCCTAAGAGAATGATGGAGTTAATATACAAAAAAGGTAAGTGAAAAGGACTTTCATTTATTTGGGCATGTTATTCGAAGAATTTCATGTGTGTTTTTCTGGTTTTTTGAGGCTGATGCCATAAGACTAAATCAGTTTTTCAGGGTTTGAAGGCGAGGCTGGATATGGGTTAGACGCTCTGCTCCAGGGAACCATTTTATAAAAGAAGAAAAAGGCAGGATTATATCCTGCCAGGGTTTTAAAATTTATATTTTTTATTTTGCGTTTCTGGCTTCGATTGTGCTCTGCGCAGCTACGAGCCTTGCAATCGGGACTCTGTAGGGGGAGCAGCTAACATAGTCGATGCCTATCTGGTGGGCAAAGACGATGGACCTCGGTTCGCCGCCGTGTTCTCCGCAGATTCCCATCTTGAGGTCGGGTTTGACGGAGCGCCCTTTTTGTATGCCGATCTTCATGAGTTCGCCTACGCCTTCCTGGTCCAGGACTGCAAAGGGGTCGTGTTCAATGATGCCTGCCTTTTGGTAGATAGGCACGAATTTGGATACGTCGTCCCTGCTGAACCCGAAGGTCGTCTGGGTCAGGTCGTTTGTCCCGAAGGAGAAGAAGTCGGCTTCCTTTGCGATCTGGTCTGCAATGAGTGTGGCTCTGGGCAGTTCGATCATGGTTCCTACCTTGTAGTCGATCTTGATGCCTTTCTCAGCCATGACTGTTTCTGCCATCTTACAGACTTCCGCTCTGGAGAGGGTGAGTTCCTTTACAAGGCCCACAAGAGGGATCATGATCTCAGGAACAATTTCCATTCCCTCAGCTGCAAGTTCACAGGCTGCCTCCATTATTGCACGTACCTGCATGTTGTAGATTTCGGGGTAGGTAATTCCGAGCCTGCAGCCCCGGTGTCCGAGCATAGGGTTTAACTCCTTCAGAGAAACCACACGCTTGATAATATTCTTGATCTCATCGATCTTCCCGCAATCCCCTGAGGTTTCAAGTTCTCTGAGCTTTTCATCGAGCTCTTCTTTATCAGGAAGGAACTCGTGCAGAGGCGGGTCAAGGAGCCTGATGGTTACGGGCATGCCTTCCATGCTGCGGAAGATTCCGAGGAAGTCTTCTTTCTGCATGGGGAGCAGTTTTTTGAGGGCTTTTTTCCTTGTTTTCTCGTCTTCGGCCATGATCATTTCCCTGACTGCGGGGATCCTGTCTTCACCGAAGAACATATGCTCTGTCCTGCAAAGCCCGATACCTTCTGCACCGAGTTCACGAGCAAGGGCTGCATCAGTCGGGTTGTCAGCGTTTGTCCTTACTCCGAGAGTTCTTATCTCGTCAGCCCAGGTGAGCAGCTTTCTCAGATCGTAATTTATTTCGGCATCAATCAGGTCTACTTTCCCGATTATGACGCTTCCGAGACTTCCATCGATTGTAATATATTCATGCTCTTTGATGGTAAAGCCGTTTACCATGAAGATGGCATTCTTAATATCGATTGAGATCTCTCCACAGCCTACAACACAGGGTTTGCCCATTCCCCTACCGACGACTGCGGCGTGAGATGTCATTCCCCCGCGAACGGTAAGGACTCCCTGTGCGGCTGCCATGCCTCCTATATCTTCCGGGGAGGTTTCGGTACGGACAAGAATTGTCTTTTCGCCTAATTCTGCCATCTCTTCAGCAGCTTCGGCAGTAAAGACTACCTTTCCGACAGCAGCTCCGGGTGACGCGGGAAGCCCTGTTGCAATTATTTCGAGTTTTGCTTCCGGGTCAATCCTCGGGTGTAGGAGCTGGTCGATGTTTTCTGCTTTGACTCTGGTTACTGCAGTTTCCTTGTCAATGAGCCCTTCTTCCACCATGTCCGTTGCAATCTTTACGGCTGCAGCAGCTGTGCGCTTTCCGGTTCTGGTCTGCAGCATATAGAGTTTTCCTTCCTGAATGGTAAATTCTATGTCCTGCATGTCCTTGAAGTGGGATTCAAGTCTCTGGCAGATATCCACAAGCTGGGAATAGGCTTCCGGAATTTCATCTCCGAGGGTATTAATATAGTGCGGGGTCCTGATCCCGGCAACCACATCTTCGCCCTGTGCATTAATGAGGTACTCTCCGAAGAACTTCTTTTCACCTGTAGAAGGGTTTCTTGTAAAAGCAACGCCTGTACCTGAGGTGTCTCCTCTGTTCCCATAAACCATGGTTTGTACAGTAACAGCTGTACCCCAGTTGTCACCAATGCCATTGAGCTTCCTGTAGGTGATGGCTCTCTGGTTATTCCATGAATCAAAAACAGCATTAATTGCCAGTTGAAGCTGAACTTTAGGGTCCTGGGGGAACTCAAATCCTTTTTCGAGTTTGATTACTTCCTTAAATCTCTCTGCCAACTCTTTCAATGCTTTTGAATCGAGGTCAGTGTCGGACTTAACTCCCAATTCCTTTTTCTTGTCCGAAATTAAGGAATCGAATTTCCTAAATTCAACTCCGAGCACCACGTCCCCAAACATGGCGATAAACCTTCTGTAGCAGTCGTAAGCGAATCTTTCATCATTAACTTTATTTGCGAGTCCATGTACGGATTTGTCCGTGAGCCCCAGATTCAGGACGGTGTCCATCATCCCCGGCATGGACACTCTGGCTCCGGACCTTACAGAAACAAGTAATGGATCTTCAGGGTCTCCCAATTTTTTATTATTTTGTTTTTCTAATCGATCGATTGCTTCTTCGACCTGTCTGAGCACTTCTGCGGAATAATTCTTTTCCTTTAGATAGAGTACACAAACTTCGGTTGTTATTGTAAAACCTGGTGGTACGGGAATTCCGAGATTGGCCATCTCGGCAAGGTTTGCACCCTTACCTCCGAGCAGGTCTTTCATACTACTTTTGCCGTCAGTTACATCTTTTCCAAAAAAATATACGAACTTAGACAATGAGTCTCCTCCCTGAAACGAGATCATTAATCGGGGTTAGAGTATGGATTTTCCTCAGACTTATGGTCTGGTCGTTGCCAACAATGTCTATTTAATATATAAGCTTGTGGTTTCCTTTTCCTCTTTTTTATACTTTACTCTTTCAATTTAGTTGAGTTCGATGTATAATATAGGTCTTGCGATATCTTTATATATAATAAGCATAGACTACATATGCTTTTCAGTCTATAATATATATTATTATTCGGGACTGACAGTTTAATCCACTCGAAGCCGGGGTATTCTACCCTTTGCAGAGAGGCATAATATTCGTGGCTGATATGAAACGACTCGGTACAGTGCTGCACAGGTCAGGTCTAAGAAACCTGATACTTAGAGGGGATGAGGTAAAATCCGATAACGTCTCAGATAGTCTCCCAAAGTTGAATTCGGTTGTTGTTGACAAGGCCCTGAACCGGATTGGTACAATTGGCAGTGTCTTTGGACCTGTAAACCATCCATATTTTTTAGTGAAGGGTTTTAAGCAAATTCCTGATTCAGAAATTCGGGCTCTGGTCAATGAAAGAGTCTATATTCGGTGAAATATCTGATATTTGATGAAGATTCTAATCCGTTGTTATGATTTAACTTTAACTGGTTTATATGCTTTTTGCTAGTAATAGCCGTAAGTTTTCTTATCCTTCCTTTTATATATATGCTGTAATTTATATTGTGCAGACTTGAGATTGCAGGAAATCATAAACATAGTCATGTTAATTTGTAAGGTGATATAATATGGTAGAAGTCGAAAGAGTTCGCTATTCGGACACTCTTGAAAGAGAAAAAATACGTGCCATGATCAAAGCTCGCAAAGAGAAGCAAAAGGAGCAAAGTTTTGAGAACGAAAAGGCCGTGTGTCCTGAATGCGGCAGTAGGAACCTTGTTCACGACTACGAGCGTGCAGAGCTCGTTTGCGGTGACTGCGGACTTGTCGTAGATGCCGATTTTGTGGATGAAGGGCCCGAATGGCGAGCTTTCGATCACGATCAACGCATGAAGCGTTCCCGTGTGGGTGCGCCCATGACATATACAATCCATGACAAAGGGCTTTCCACAATGATTGACTGGAGGAATCGTGATTCCTATGGAAAGTCTATCTCCTCCAAAAATCGTGCTCAGCTCTATCGTTTAAGAAAATGGCAGCGTAGGATTCGTGTAAGTAACGCAACAGAAAGAAACCTGGCTTTTGCCCTTTCTGAACTGGACAGAATGGCTTCTGCTCTGGGTCTGCCGAGAACTGTCAGGGAAACCGCAGCTGTCGTCTACAGAAAAGCTGTGGACAAAAACCTTATCCGCGGCCGCAGTATTGAAGGTGTAGCCGCAGCCGCCCTTTATGCTGCCTGCCGCCAGTGCAGTGTTCCGAGGACTCTTGATGAGATCGAAGAGGTTTCAAGGGTTAGCAGGAAGGAAATAGGAAGGACTTACCGTTTCATTTCCAGAGAACTTGCCTTAAAACTCATGCCAACTTCCCCGATCGACTATGTCCCGAGGTTCTGCTCCGGGCTTAACCTGAAGGGAGAAGTCCAGTCAAAGAGCGTTGAGATCCTCAGGCAGGCATCAGAAAAAGAACTCACAAGCGGGAGAGGCCCAACAGGAGTTGCCGCAGCTGCAATTTACATTGCATCCATTCTCTGCGGTGAGCGGAGAACACAGCGGGAAGTTGCAGATGTTGCCGGGGTTACAGAAGTTACTATCAGGAACAGGTATAAGGAACTGGCAGAAGAACTGGATATTGAAATTATCCTTTAATTTCTTCTTTTTTCCGTTTTGCCAGTCTTTTTTAAGTTTTTCTGGTGTTCAGGGGGTAAAATCTGCCCTCTTTTTTTCATTCCCTTTTCTTTAGAGCAGATACTTTTAGTTGGGCTTACATCAATTTTCAGACCTCTTTTCTTACTTTGGGCCCCCTTTCTTTTATTTTTTCTTTGCCTTTTTCTTTACCTTTTTCTTTACCTTTTTCTTTGCCTTTTTCTTCAAGGGAGTTTTCCAGTAAAGGTCAGATAGATCATTAATCCTCCCGTAAAGGTGAGTACCCATAAAGCCAGCATTATTCTCATATTCCTGCGAGTTTTCCAGCTCCATCTATTAATAACGAAAATAAAGCCAAAAGCCAGGGATAAGGCTCCAAAAAGGCCGTGGATATATATTACAGAAGGCGCTCTCCCGCTAATTATCAGGTTGTAAGCCGAATAAAGCATATATATGACCGATAATACGGCAAGAGCATATCCCCAGGTTGCCATTTTCCCATGTCCTGTTATGCCTCCTTTTTTTGATTCATTTTTCAATACTATAAGGCTCAATAATAATAACAGTAAAGCTCCTATTTGCAGCCCGAGAGATATCGTTCTGAGGTTATATATGATCGTTTCAACTACCAGAGTACCCCTTCCTTTCCATTTTAACACTTTTTAATTATTCCTATTTTATATGGCTCCCTGTATAAAGGTGTCTTTGGGAACTAAATATCTAAAATAAGTCCATGATTCAGTTTCGATATTGAGAAAACTTAATAACAAAAGGATAGCTTTAGAGTTTCAGAAGGTCGGAGCCCTATGAAGCGACAATGCATAAAAATTCCCAAAAAGAAAGGAGAACCTGCAAGAAGAGTACTCCTTGATTTTGAACTCCTTGATAATTCACTGAAAATAGGTTCGGATGATACTGTTCTTTATCTTCCCCTTTCCAGAGATCCCCTTTCACACGAACTGGCAGGACTTCCTGTGGAAGCTGAACTGGCGGAGTTCGATTTTGAGCCTCAGGAGAAAAAACCCACGCCTGAAGATCTTCTTGGTTTCAATCCGGCTTATGAGCTCATAGGGGATATTGCCCTTCTGGAAGATCCGGACCTTGAATCTCAAAAAGCTTTAAGAATTGCCGATGCCCTTCTCCTGACCCAGCCAAACATTAAAACCGTGATCAAACCTCTAACTCCTGTTATTGGAGAGTTCAGGGTCAGGGAATTTGAGGTCATTGCAGGCGAACCCAGGACGGAGACTGTCCACAGGGAGTACGGCTGCCGCTATAAAGTTGACCTTTCAAGAGCTTATTTTACTCCCCGCCTCTCTACCGAACGCTCAAGAATCCTCTCCTGGGTTAAGGAAGGCGATACTGTTGTCGATATGTTTGCCGGTGTCGGTCCTTATAGCATCCTGCTTGCAAAGAGTAAAAAGCCTTCAAAAGTTGTTGCAATCGACAAAAACCCTGATGCAGTCCGCTACCTCAGGGAAAATATAACCCTTAACTCCGCAAAAAACATTGAAGCAATCGAAGGCGATGCCCGGGAAGAAGCAAAAAGATTTACAGGCACTGCCGATCATGTAATCATGAACCTCCCTCACAGCGCCCACGAGTTTCTTGATTCTGCTGTCCTCCTTACAAAACCGGGGGGTATAATTCACTATTACGGAATGACTCACGAAGACGATCTCTTCGAAAGTTCCGTCGAGCTTATCAGAAAAGCTGCGGAAAATGCAGGAAGGAAGATTGAAATTCTGGAGGAAAAGATAGTCCGCTCTTATGCCCCTCATCAGTATAATATATGTATAGAGGTCCGGGTCCTTTAAGGAAAAGGTTTCGAAAAATGTATAAAAGAAAATGTTTAAACATCTGCAAGTGAACTACCCATCACTGAAGTAATGGGCTTCCTGCTTCATACCTCGAACTACCGTTCATAAGTCCACAGGCTCTACCCTCTGTTCCAGAGGTGAAGAAAGATCAATTGGTTCTGGTTTCCCT
>JBFHIK010000100.1:0-8243 GCA_041596555.1 Methanosarcina sp. | reverse complement strand
TATGAGAGAACTCCGTGAAGAGCTTGACATCGGTGTCATCACCTCAGTGCCTGGCGCAGCCAAGGGCCTTGCCGCAAAGATGAACATCGAGAAGCTGCTCGATGTCAAGATCAACTCCTGCGATCTCTTCAGAAGACAGATTGCTTAAGATGGACCGGTTCAGGCTTTGGCCTGTACCTCCCTTCATGTAATGGAAAACCGGCAGGAAGCAAAAAAGCGACCAGACCACCAAAAATGTTTCAATATCTCCGGAAGACCGCTCTGGAAATTTCCTTCCTGATCCGTGTTTCGGGGATAAATCCCTGCCGCCTTTTCCATTTTTGTTTTTTGTAATTTTATTATAATCTCTGTTTTTCTTCCATTCAATTCTTAATCTTTCTATTGTCGGGCATTCTTTTTTATTTTTTTACAGTCATTTTTCTTCGTTTTTCCAATCTGCAGTTTTTCTTTCAGGGTTGAACAGTTTCAATTCCGGATTTCCTCACAGGTTGTTTTCATTCATGTTGTTCTACGATTTTTATTTTTTTAAGGACGTAATCGCCTTGATACGATAAATTTATATATTTATACGTGCTTTTATCTATTGGTAAATCAAGTTTGCTTGATTTGCTTCTTAGAGTGCCATTTTAAATCTCTGTAATTCTGCAGACTCCTGAAACCATTTGCCTTTGAACCTCCATTCTTTTTTTCCTTTTTTTGTTTCCCTGAGTTGATCCTATCTTTCTTCATCCCTTATCTTTTTCTGTTTTCTGTTCTTTTTCCATTTTTTTCCTTTTCCATTTTTTTTCCTTTTTTGATTCCCTGTGCCCTGATATGGATAAATGGGTACCTTCAGGGGTTTTTATGCCAGCCCAAAGTTTATCAGTTGATACGATAATTATGCAGGAAATCCAAACCTGCAGGTAAATGCATGAACAGATCATCATTTCTTGTTTTCGTACCTGATTCTACGGTTTATCTAATATTCTGGTGAGAACCATGGCTGACACAATTCACTGGGCGGACTTCATAGCCGAAGACGTGTTAAATAAGAGTGGCAAGCACCTTGTTGCCACAGGAATCACTCCTTCCGGACATATCCATATAGGCAATATGAGGGAGGTCGTGACTGCCGATGCTGCTTACAGGGCTCTCCTTGACAGAGGCGCAGATGCCCGCTTTATCTATATTGCCGACAACTACGACCCTCTGCGCAAGGTCTACCCTTTCCTTCCTGAAAGTTATGCAGAGCACGTGGGCAAACCTATTTCCGAGGTTCCCTGTCCATGCGGGAAATGCGCAAACTATGCCGAGCATTTCCTGAAACCTTTCCTTGAAGCCCTGAGGCGCCTTGGCATAAACCCTGAGGTCTACAGAGCGGATGAAATGTACAGGGCAGGCATGTATACCAAATCGATAAAGTCCGCCCTCGTGAAAAGGGATGAAATCGCAAAGATCCTTGAAGAGGTTTCGGGAAAAACAGTTGCAGAAGACTGGAGCCCTTTCAATCCTCGCTGTAATGAATGCGGAAAAATCACAGCCACGAAGGTTACGGGTTTTGACCTGGAAGCCGAAACTGTGGACTATGTATGTGCTTGCGGACACTCCGGGACGGTGCCGATGGCAGGAGGAGGAAAGCTTACCTGGAGAGTGGACTGGCCTGCCCGCTGGGGTGTGCTTGGGGTAACTGTGGAACCTTTCGGAAAAGACCACGCCTCAAGAGGTGGCTCCTATGATACCGGAAAGCGAATTGCAAGAGAAATCTATGGGCACGAGCCGCCCTACCCTATAGTCTACGAGTGGATAATGCTTGGAAAGCAGGGGGCAATGTCTTCTTCTACGGGAGTGGTCGTCTCGATTTCGGATATGCTTGAGGTAGTGCCTCCGGAAGTCCTTCGTTACCTTATCATCCGTACAAAACCTGAAAAACATATCCAATTCGACCCAGGGCAGCCTCTCCTTACCCTGGTGGACGAATACGAGCGGCTCAGGGTAAAATTCCGGGGAAATGACCCCTCCCTCGGGGACTTTGAAAAGAGAATTTACGAACTCTCCAGGGCAACTGGCATCTGTCATCCGGAAATTCCTTTCAAGCAGATGTTAACAATCTACCAGGTTGCCAGGGGAGATTTTGGGCAGGTGCTGAAGATCGTAAAGCGTTCAGGCTTTTCAATTGAAGATGAAAAGTGTATCCGGGAACTTACAGATAATGTCTCCAGATGGCTTGAACTATACGCCCCGCCTTTTGCGAAGTTCAGTGTAAAAGAGAAGGTGCCTGTGCAGGTAGCAACCCTTTCGGAGCTCCAGAAAGCCTTCCTTGGGGCGTTTGCAGACCTTATCGAAGCAAGAGGACAGATCAGCGGAGAAGAATACCATATGCTGGTCTATTCCGCAAAAGATGAAGGTTCTGAATTGAACAGGCTGATTTCGGAAAAGTTAAATGAATCAGTCCTGCAGGTGGACCCAAAAGACCTTTTCAAAGCGATTTACACCTCAATTCTCGGACAGAGCTCGGGCCCTAAAGCCGGCTGGTTCTTATCTTCTTTTGAGGGGGATTTCCTTATAAACCGGTTCAGGGAAGCTTCAAAGTACATCCCCGAAAAACGCATGTGAATAAATACTGATTAATCTGGAAAAAACCGATTGATATAGATTAATATAGAAACCGACAATGGGCGAGTTATAACGGATATGGGCTTCACGGACACAGAGAGTACTGGCAAGGTGAAAATAAAGGATGTAGATGCACCGGTGAAAAAACCTGCAGGCTCAAAGGATACGGATGCACCGGTGAAGAAACCTGCATGTACTTCAAAAGAGCACTTCCTTGCCTGGGATAAAGAATACACCCACCTCAAATGGGGGGGTCCCGCGTCTATCCGGGGTTTACAGGCTTATCTTGCGCCGAAGGCGAGGGTTCTTGATGCTGGCTCAGGGAACGGAAGGTACCTTGGGGAGCTTTCAAGGCACTACGCTGCTGTAGGGGCTGATATCTCTTTAAATGCCCTTGGAAGTTCTCGCTCACAGCTTGCAAGAAGTGGCAGGTTTGCAGAACACCTCGGGGCAAGTGTACATGCTCTTCCTTTCAAAGCCGGGTCATTTGACGGAATCCTCTGTTACGGTGTGCTCCAGCATCTTTTTAAAGAAGAGCGGGAAGTTGCTGTCAGGGAATTCTTTCGCCTGCTCTGCCGTGGTGGTTTTCTCTTTTTTGAGGCTTTTGGCCGGGAGGATATGCGCTGCGGAGGAGAGCCTTCAAGCCCATTTGAAGAAAAAACTTTTGTCCGGCAAAACGGGATAATTTATCATTATTTTACTGAAAAAGAGGTAAAGGAACTTTTCTGCGAGTTTGAAGTTCTTGAACTGGAAAATGTAATAAAAGAGAAAACTTTTAGAGGGGAGTCTTATCGACGACATATGGTCAGGGGAGTTTTCCGGAAACTTTGAATTTAATTCAGGTGTTTTCTGAATCTTCCGACTCTTATACTTTTTTATGTCGGTCCAGGCCCTCTATATAACTTTAACAATTGGCTGAATGTTTTATTTTAGTTTTTATTTTAATTTTTCATTTTCATTTTTATAAAAAAGCTATCTTAAGGTAATTAAGTACGATTATTACAAGGGCTCCGAAAATACCTCCTATTGCACAGACAAGGACTGCTACCCAGGTGATTGCGATTTCAAGTCCTAACAAAAATTTTGCTACGAGCAGGGCAAATATCCCAAGCACTGCATTTATTGCAAGGCTGGTGGCTGTCTTGAGGACTTTATACAGCACAAATGCTGCCACAGCTGCCAGAATTAATACTGAGATTTCGGTAACTCCAACTACCATAGATTATACATAGAGTTCAAATTATTTATATTTATCATTGAGTTTCATGACCCAGTTGTGGATTTTTGGATATTTGTGTCAGATATACTCACAAATGGCCCCTGATCTTTTTTATTTGAGGGGTGGGCACTATTTTACGGCATTTTCTCCTCAGAGCGCCCGGATAAATTTTATAATAATTTCTTTAAGTGCTGCCTTGTTTGAATAAGTTAGTACCTTCAGCGAAGGGTCTGGATTCCCGAGCACCATTGCAGAGACTACCGCATCGGGTCTGTGCAGGCAGAGCACAGGAATTTTCCGGTCAAGCGCCCTGCAGATTTCATAGCCCACGCCTGTGGACGGTACTGTCACCTCTGCAATCAGCGCATCGCTTCTTGCAAGCAGACCCATATCTCGATCATAGATCTCCTGTTCAGTCATTTTTGATTCGTTTTCTTCCAGATCGGGATCTGCAACATGCCAGCTGAGCACCTCTGCTCCTGCTTCTTCGAGGGCGTCGTACATAAACCGGTATGTCTCAAGAAGCTGTCTTCCTCCCCGGATCGAACCTGACAGGAAAATTTTCGGGCCCTGCTTTTCTATGACTTTCTTTTCTTCCATTATCCTACCATCCTTTTTTAGCTGCTATCTCTTCCCGCTCTTTTTTCTGGTTCTTTTTTCTGGTTTTGTCTCTTTCCGCTCTTTTTTCTGGTTCTTTTTTCTGGTTTTGTCTCTTTCCGCTCTTTTTTTCGGTTTCGGTTCTCTTACTGCACGCCTCTGAAGTAATGCCCTGTGGTAAAACCTTTCCCGAGGTCCTCACATTTTTCCTTTGCCCGATCTCCGGTCTCACAAAATGAGTCAATTGCTTTCCTGTATTTTCCTGTAATTCTTCTGATTTCTTCTGCATTATCCATTCCGAGAGTCTCTATTCTCAGGCTTGAAATGCCACTTTCGACAAGTGCCGGGACATATTCAAGCATGCAGAGGGACCTTGAGTTCAGGAGGTGAGTCCTGCACTGGTAGTCCATGAGCAGGGGAAATTCGTAATTCTTCTCATCTACCAGCGTAAAGTTCCCTGAGGTACAGGGGGCACTGCACTTATCTCCATCTTTCCCGAGCAGCCCTCCTGCAATGCAGTGTTCGGATTCCATCAGTTCGAGGCGGCCGTGGACAATGCATTCGGCAGGCCCGTAAGAAGCTACTTCTTTGAGCTCTTCCAGCGTTAATTCGGGAGAAATTACAGCCATTTCTGCCCCTTTCTGCAAAAGGAGGGCAAAGGTATAACCGTTATAGATATTCAGGGGACTGTCTGCAATACACGGGACCTTTTTTTCTTTTGCGAGGTTAAAAGTTCCGAGGTTTGAAACAAGGACACCGTCAGCTCCGAACTTTTCCGCACGGGCGAGAAGTTCTTCCATCGGTTTCATCTCGTGGTCCTTTACTATTTTAGGAGTATTAAAATAGATTTTTCTGCCTTCAGCTCTGGTTTTCAGAACTGCGCTTTCAAAAATAGAATCAAGGTCCCTGCCGGAAGTGTCCTCTCCGTCTGAGTTTTTTTCTTTATCGGCTGCGTTCCCGGCTGTGTTCCCGGTTGTGTTCGGCTTTCTAAAAAGTCCCTCTCCGAAGTAAATACAGTCTGCTCCTCCTGCAAGAGCTCCTTCAAGCCCTTCAGGAGAATACACGGCAACCGAGAGCAAGGGCTTTCCCGGAAGTTTTTGGGGTTTTATTTCCTTTATTTCTTCTGTTTCCCCTTTTTCTTCTGTTTCCCCTTTTTCCTCTATTTCCCCTTTTTCTTCTGTTTCCCCTTTTTCTTCTGTTTCCCCTTTTTCTTCTGTTTCTCCTACTTTCCCTGTTTCCTCTATTTTCCCTATTTCCTCTATTTCCGTTGCCTTTTTTTCTCCGAATGCAGGGAGCTGCAGATTTTCAAGAGGCTTCCGCTTCCACTTTGATACGCGCAGGTTTTCAAGCTTCAAGACCGCTTTTGTCCTCAGGTCGTTCAGCTGCCCTACGGGAATAAAAATATCCTCTTCTACACTCACGTTAATTTCGGCTGCCTCATAAAGAGTATTTCCAAGCTTGGTGAGCTGTTTTTCTATCTGGGCTTTTGAGGTTGGCACTTTTTCTGCCTTCTCGACCAGATATTCGGATTCAACTGCCACTACATTTGAATCGCTGTCTTTTATTTCGAGCCTTGCAGGTTTTCCCGGGGCAATGGTTGCTGTGAGAAGTAAGGGGATCTTAGGTCTCAGGGTTCCGGCTTCGCTTTCTTTTCTAAGAGAATCCATAAGTTGCTTGTCATGTGTCCTGTAAACCGTGCTCCCTGGGGGCGCCCTTGAATCAAAGGGGATCTCTATGGTTTCCCCTCTCCCTGCATTGTATACGGGACCCCTTTCAGTATACATCGAGGATATGATTTTTCCTTTATCTTCAGGCCTGGTTTCGGCATTTTCGACCATTATCCCGTCTCCCAGGCGAAGGGAGCTTGAAAGTTTTACACGAATGCGCTTTGTGCGCCTGTCATAGTTGACAACCGTGCCTGCGGGAATCCCACGGTTGTGGGGGTTTTCCCGGCTCATAAGTTTTCCACGTGGGTTTCCAAAAAAGTAGCCTGATGTAAAGCCGCGGTTAAAAAGCTGGGTCAGGGTCTCCTGCTCTTCTTCGGAAACCGAATACCCGGCAGGATTTTTCAGGTACCTGTCAATCAGGCGGCGGTAGATCCTGACAACACCTGCAACATACTCCGGCCTTTTCATTCTGCCTTCAATTTTGAAAGACTCTATCCCGGCTTCTATAAGGGCTCCAAGGCCTGAGGTTGTGTTAAGGTCTTTCGGGCTTAAAAGATAACTGCCGCTGGTTTTTATCTTCTTTCCTTCACAGTACAGCCTGTACTGTTTACGGCACGGCTGGGCGCAGTATCCTCTGTTTCCGCTTCTTCCCCCTATAAGACTGCTCAGAAGGCACTGGCCTGAATAGGACATGCAGAGGGCACCATGTACGAAAACCTCAATTTCCATATCATTTTTTTCTTTCATCTTGCTTATATCTTCAAGGGAAACTTCCCGCGAGAGCACGACTCTTTCGATTCCCAGTTCCTTTTCAAACGCAACTCCTTCACTGTTGTGCAGAGTCATCTGAGTGCTTGCATGCAGGGGAAGGTCAGGCAGGTATTTCCGGGAAAGGGAAATAAGCCCCAGGTCCTGAATGATAATTGCATCTGTTCCCATTTCTCTCAGGCGGGAGAGCAGTATAAGTGCACTTTCGATTTCCCCTTCCTTAAGCAGGGTGTTTACGGTTACGTATATTTTTACGCCCCTGAGATGGGCATAATCAATAGCTTTCTCAAGCTCTTCTTCTGAAAAATTAGATGCATATCCCCGGGCACTAAAAGCTCTGGCTCCGAGGTACACAGCATCGGCTCCGTTTTCTACGGCTGCCATAAGGGCTTCCATGCCGCCGGCTGGAGCCAGCAGTTCAGGTTTTGCAAGCTTCATCAGATGGGATTAGAGAGTATGCTCTTAATTAAGCTTTGGCATCCTTTTTGGATGTCCTGAAAGTCAACTGCCCGCTAAATCTAATGATTCAACGGGTTTCTTGCTGAGGTATTATGAAATCTAAAAGTGCGAAAATATTCCTTTCTGTAAGCTGATAACTGCTCAGGAAGCAATTCCTCTAAAAAACCTTCAAGTCAATCGGCAACGTTCTTAAAAAAATAAGATAAGTGGGAGGAGGTTAGTAGGTTATTAAAAAATTTACGGGAAAATCCAATAGCATGTTTTTCGGGTTATGCTTTTGGTCCGATTGTCCAGGTTATAATCCTGTCGTTTTTCTTATCTTTTGAGGTTTCACAGAGCATTTTTCCATCATGCATATGGGCTTCACAGGAATAGCTGAGTTTGTTTTCCTTTGCCATGTGCTTGAAGTGCATCTTGAAGGATCCCTCTGAGCACCCTATGCTGTATTTAACCCAGCCTTCAATATCCGCTCCACCCTCACAGCTTCCTTCGCATGCAATGAGTTCAAAGCTCTTTTCCTCATAAGACCCGATTTTTTCGGGAGCATGGTGGCCTTTTTTGTACTTTCCTTTCTCAATTTTCTGAGCCTGAAGCACAAATTCCTCATCAGTGGTGTTCAGGATCTTCAACTTCAAACCTTCCAGAATTTCCATTGTTTCTTTTTCTGACATCTTCGATTACCCCGAGAAATAACGAATCCAGATAAAATTCCGAACAAGAGATTGCTTCTAATAAATAAAAAAGTATCTCCAATTATATATAAGTGAATATATAATATAAGGGGTAATCTCTGAACGAATACAGGTCCAGGATACACTAAAGCCCCGGAAAATAGACCTCCTGGGAAAGTAGATGCCCTGAAATGTTGCGATCATGAGGATTATCACTTTTGAATAGAGGGGCTCCAATTCTCAGGTTCTTCTAATTCTCAGGTTCTTCTA
>JBFHIK010000099.1:0-8331 GCA_041596555.1 Methanosarcina sp. | reverse complement strand
GTTTTTCTCCTGTACTTTATAACTCATTCGGAGTGCTTCGAATCAAGTTAATACAACACTCTTATTATTTTTAACTGCATTTGGGTTTTCCTGTCCACGGATGACCCGGAAAATTTATTCTTCTGAGCTGGACAAGATGGCGATTCTGTTTTTTCGTTATTCTCTCTACTCACTCCCTGTAAGTTTCTAACTGTTTTTAATTTCTTAGATGAGTACACATTATAATTATTTAAGCGATTTGGTTTATCTGTCTATTATAATTTTTAATTATATCGACTTTATACTGTTATTTTATCCTGTTGTTTTTATCCTGTTGTTTTTATCCTGTTGTTTTTATCCTGTTATCTTCTCCTGTTATGATGCCATTATCCTGATGCAGCCATTATTAGAGATTATTATAGTCCTCACCGTAAAAATCGACACTCCTCACACCAGGTAAGATGCATTAAATTGGTGTTTAAAAGTGTAATTAATTCGTGAGTTTACCATATTACAGTTCTAATTTTTATATGGAAGTTCATCTTCTTAAAAATATTGGGTATATCAACCTTAGAGCCATAGGCCCGATCTGTTCCGTCCCCAATCTTTATTATATTATTAACCTTTTTCTTCTACTCTATGGGCCGGGACTTTCAGGATTTTCAAGATCTTTAGCCATCTTTTCTGTTGCTTTTTTCGGATCATAGAGCTTTAATTCAGAAAATTAAAAGGAGGAGGGTTTTTATATCAGATTGCACATTTGTTTTCCTGATATCTGAATCAACTATAGGAGTTCTGACTACGCTTACAAGTTTAATTTCATCAACTTCAGCTTCTTCGGGTGCACTCACAATGATGACTACCCTGGGGGTTCCTGAAGGTGCATCAGTAGCCGTAGCAACTTTGCTTTTACTGTTACTTCTTCGAGACTTCCTACCTCTGTCAAAGAACTGGGGAGATTCTGTGAAAACGTCTCTGAATATGGGAATTCTTCCACTTCTGTTTGCTTTCGGTGCAGTTATTCTTTACAAGCTTGTAGATCTCTTTTAATATCTCTGGAAAGCCCTTTTAATCCTTGAATACAACAGCACCGAGGAAAAAATCTTTTTTTAAAAGCCTCATTAAAGAAATTTCCATTATCATTTTTTTACAAAATTTTCCTGCTTTTTTCTGCCTTTTTTACTTCCATCCTTTTTTAAAAAATAAATTTAGAAAAGATGGGGGATGACTCCAAAGAGGAAGACGTTTATGAAGCCGTGGATCATTGCGACCAGAGGGAGACTTCGGGTTTTGTAGAACATATATCCTATGATAAAACCTACAAAGACGGCGTAGAATACTTCACCTATGTTTCCATACCCGGAATGCATTAATCCGAACAGAATGCTTGTGATAATCAGTCCTCCCCGGCTCCCGAGAAGCACTTCGAGCCGGTTCTGTAGAATGGACCTGAAGATTAGCTCTTCAATAAGACCTACTAAAAAGACCATAAGAAAAGTAAGCATCAGAAGGGTTGGGATTGAAAGGTCGGGAATGAGGTAGTTTGTTTTTATTATGAAGTATTCCCCCACTCCAAGCAGGAGACCCATAATTATCGCGAGCGGAATATAGAGGGCTATCTTTTTGAAGGTTACTCCAAGCTGTTCTCTGGTAAATTCCTGGTGGGTGAGTGCAATGGTTACTGGAATTGTAAGGAGCCCGTAGATAAAGACAAACGAGTAAAGGGTTTCTTCATAAAATGCTGGCATTGAAAGGTTTACAAGTCGCAGGACTGGTAGCAGGATAAGGGCCTGGTAAGTTTTCTGGATATCCTCGTTTTTTATATACAACATGGAAAGGGAAAGCCCAAGAAGGACGGCTGCATGTACCTCCATGGCTGCTATAACCCTTCCAGAATATAGCATAAGTTCCGCAAAGGCAATGGCTACAATCGGTATGATCAGGTAACGTCCCGCATTTCTTAATTCCGGCTGGAATGTCGCCCTATTTTCTGGAGGATGCCTTTCCCGGTACTCAGAGTTTTGTATCTCTCTATTTTCAGGGGTTTTCATCTCCTGATTCTCATGTGTTTCCATCTTCAGGCCTCCTCAGTAACGTTTATCCAGAGGCGAAGGTCTCTGTAAGGAACATCCTCTTCAGGCTCGTTGAAAAGCAGGAACTCAAGCTCCAGATTCTCTCCTTCAAAAGAGGGGGTTATCTCAAGGGGCTCTTCCAGGGTTGTGTTGTCGTCAAGTGTTATATGTTTCAGGTTTTCAGGCAACTGCAGGGATTTGTTTTCGAGCCTGACATCCATTGTATAGTTTACGGCTCTATGTTCATGGTTTGCGATCCCTATAATGACTGTTCCACTTTCTCCCTGCACATACTCTGTAGTATAGTTATCAGCTGTTCCCTCAGGTCCGAGGATATAGAATTCTGTAAACGGCTCCTGTTCTTGGGGAACAATGGCTACATAAGCTACAGTTCCTACTAAGGCCAGAATGGAAAGTGCCAGAAAAATCCTTAGCGTCTTTTCCGTTGACGACTCGGGTTTTCCCAGAACATCAACTAAAAGGGAACTGGCAGAAGCCTTCAAAGAGATCCCAAAGGTTTTGTCTTCTGGAAGCTGCATCCTGCGGACATATGCTGCTGCGCACGCAAGGATAATGAACACAGAGAGGCTTACAAGTAGAGGCCCTTCCCGGATCCCGAATGATGTTTTACTAAGTACAAGTCCTATTAGAGGTACAACTGCAACACTCATTCCAACAGAAAGTGCCGCCCTCTCAATTCCCTCAATTCCGGTTTTCGTTGGAAATAGCGTGGCTATAAGGGCATACCCTGGTAGAAATAATACCATTGGCAAGCCAAGGACTGTACGAATAAAACTTTCACTGAGTACAGGAATAAGTACGAAAATATCCGTAAGAACTACAAGGCCTACCACAAACAGCAGGTCAGATGGAAACTTCTGGTTCCCGGCCATATGACTCCTCATAATACGATTTTAATGTTTTTCTGGCTTTCCAGTTTTATCCTTTTTGTATTCAGGGTTAATCTGTCTATTATCACATCCCTGTTGAGGGAGTTTTCAGAAAAACCTTTCCGGCTGTTTTTCTGGCCGGTCTTCTATAACCTTCTGCTGCGAAGAGTTGATATCCGGAAGGTCGGGGATTGGCCCTACTTTCAATTCCGGAGCCTTTTTTCTATTTTAGTAAATAGGCTTTTTTTCCAATCAGTAAACCTTCTGTTCCTGAATAGGTTCTCTTTTTTTCAATAGTTCTTTTAACTCAACCTACTCAAATCACTCTTTTGTATAAAATATCTTTCCCTTTTCCTGCATGTTATTATAAAAATGTATTTCTTCTTTAGACCTTACCTAGAGGAATTTTATAGCTCAGATTAATATCCTGCATTTTTTTTGAATAGGTTTCCGAATCAGATTATTCTTTTTCTTTATGTTAATGTTTATCACAAGAAAACCTCTAGATTCTTATATCTGTGTAAATTTTTCGTGTCCTTTTGTGATTCTTATTATTTATATCGGAGCTTTTTTAGCTCTTTTCCTGGTGAATAGGATTTTTAAGTGGGTGTATTTATTTTTCGTTATCGGTCGGACTGCTTAATTATTTTTCGTGACCAAATGTTTATATAGTTCATATCTTAAAACAAATACACGTCAATTTAAAAACAATGACTTACTTGCAGGGCATCTTTCCTTTCCCTAAATAGAGCACAATAAATCCCCCAAATGATGCGCTGTAGATCTTGTTACTATGATCCATAGAAACCCTTTAAAATTTATGGAGCGATGACTCTGAAAAATGTATTCAATGTATTTGAAAATCTTGCCGCTTTCTCTATAGAATGGCGCTCTCTGAAGATTTTTGATTCTTTTCATCAAAGAGGTAGATGATAGCACATGACCATTACTATTGCAGCCATGCCTGCGTATAACGAAGCCCATTCCATTGCAGAGGTTATTAAAGGCTGCAGAAAATACGTAGACAGGGTGGTGGTCGTGGACGATGGGAGTACAGACGATACTGTCGATATCGCTGAATCCCTTGGTGCCTACGTAGTCCGCCACGAAATTAACAGAGGATATGGAGCAGCCCTTCGAAATTGTTTTGAAACCGCCCGCAACCTCGGTGCAGGTGCTATGGTCATAATCGATTCCGATGGGCAGCACGATCCTTCCGAAATCCCCCAGCTTCTTGAGCCCTTAAAACAGGGATTTGACCTTGTGATTGGCTCAAGGTTCGTCAACGGCAACGGAAAAAATGTCCCTATCTACCGTAAGTTTGGAATGAAAGTACTTGATGTTGCAACTTACATAGCAGGCGGTCTCAATGTTACTGATTCCCAGAGTGGCTTCCGGGCATATGGCAGAAAAGCTATTGATCATATAAATCTGAACGGCACTGATATGTCTGCAGGTTCCGAAATTCTCATTCAGGCAAGAGACCATAAACTGAAATTTACGGAAGTAGAAATTCACTGCAGGTATGATATTGAGGATTGCTCCAGTGAACATCCTTTCATACATGGCCCCAGGGTCCTGTTTCAGATTCTTAAAGATATGGAGTACAGACGCCCCCTGTACTATTTTGCCGTTCCTGGCCTGATTATGACCTCCATAGGCTTTCTTATGGGACTGAAATTTTTGCAGGATTACATTCTGGGAGGATACCTGCGTTTCGGGCCAACGCTCCTTATGGTAATGCTGACAATTATAGGGGCTTTTATGATATTTACAGGAATCATACTGCATTCCATTTCAAGAATGATATTTCTAAATGAACATATTCGAAAACAATAACTGTAAAAACGGAGTCATTTTATGGAATATCCTTTTGTTTCGGTTGTAGTAGGTATACGTAACGAAGAAAAATTCATTGAAGAATGTATTGAGTCTCTTCTTCATCTCGATTATCCTCAGGATTCTTATGAGATTATTATCGTCGACGGCATGTCCACGGATAAAACACAGGATCTCGTACAGAAATACCCTGTCAGGCTCCTTCTTAATGAACGAAAAAATGTCGCAGCAGCAAGGAACCTCGGGGTGGAAAACGCCCGGGGTGATCTTGTCGCATTTACGGATGGGGACTGTAAGGTCGATCCCAGGTGGTTGAAAACACTTGCCAGCGAAATGATGAATGCCCCTGAAGATGTGGCATGTGTTGGCGGTCCGAACTTAATATTTGATACTGACCCTGTGTTTGGCAGGGTTGTAGGGCATGCCCAGGAAACCTTTCTGGGTTCCGGGGGTTCGGCCCAATCTAAAAATTCCACAAAGAAACATTATGTAAGTTCCCTCCCGAACTGCAATGCGATGTACAAAAAAAATACAATCCGGGAAGCCGGGTATTTTGACGAGCGGTTTGTAGTGGGCCAGGATGGGGACCTCAATTACAGAATAAGTAAAATCGGTTATAAATTCCTGTATATTCCAGAAGCAAAAGTGCTTCACCACAGAAGGGGGACCTTCAAGTCATTTTCCGTACGAATGTTCAAGTATGGTATGTGGATGGCTGAGCTTTTTAAAAAGCACGGTGAGTTCGTTCGATGGTATGCCTTCTTGCCTTCTATTGCCATACTTTTTGCGGTTTTTTCGCTTATTATTTCTCTTGTATATACAGCGCCGATAGTAATTCTGTTAGTACTGATGGCCTTATATTTCGTTCTGGTCTTTGTTTCCTCAATTCAGGTTATATATAAGATGAAATCAAAGTACGGCCTCATTGCTCTGTTCGTGATCCCTTTGCAGCACGTTACTTATGGGCTGGGTTTTTTGTACAGTTTTGTAAATTCCCTTCTCCTTTCAAAAACCAGGTCTCTTTCGGGGAATAATGCTTAAGAATTTATCCGGTTACCGTAGCCATAGTTGCCGGTACGCAAATGTAATAAATGGTTAGAGATATTGAACCTGGCTTGAAGTACGTTGGAGCAAAAAATTCTTAACCAATATAGACCTCACTGTAAACCCTACTGGTTTCAAACAAAAAAATCTAAACCTTTTATTTCAGGTCCAATCCTGTAATCCTGTTCAGGGTTCAATTCTGAATCCTTTATTTCAAATTCAATACATAAAGTTGTGATCGTTTAAGGTTATGGAGATAGTATGTTCGGATTGAGCGAAGAGGCGGGACTCACTTACGAGGGTAATAGCCGTTTAATGAAGGTAATTTCCTTCCTGTTCCCAATAGCAATAATTCTCGCCGTCATATTCACTTTCGTATGGATGTTTGCAACCGAAAAGCCAGGTTATGCAATTCGTGGATTGTTTACAGGAATTCCTGCAGTACTCTCCTGCCTCTTTATATTGTACATTTACAAAAAAGATGTAAGTCTGCATGATATAGACAGTTTCCCGTCTATAAACATAAAGATCCTTACGTACCTGTTTGGCATATTCTATTCTGGCTCAATAGTCATGCTTCTGCTATCTCAGGGAGACCGGCCCTGGTACTATTTCGTATTTATTCTGGGGATGTACCTTTCGGTTTTCCTGCAAATTTTCTCTAAAGAGGTCAAGCCGTCCCTTATCCTTCTGGAATCTTTTTTAATCATGGTAAACCTTACTTACAGTGTTACCTTCAATTATGATTTCTACTTCGGGACCACTGACATTCTGCCTCATATTTTCCTTTCGGAATTCACTGCAGTAACTGGACAGCCCATTTCAACTGCCTTAAGTGACTATGCGTTTTTTCCCCTATATCATATACTTGTTGCACAAGCTGCCGTAATTCTGAACATCAGCGCAAAAACCTCACTTTTCCTGATAACAGCGCCAATTTATGCAGTAACAGTAGTTTTTCTTTACTATCTCTTTAATCATATTACACACAACAGACAAATCTCTCTGCTCTCCTGCCTGCTTTACTCTTCAAGTTATATTGTGCTATATTACAGTGCAAACGTAATTACACGCACAATGGCTTTCGTAGGGTTTATTCTATTACTATATCTGGTTTACAGTGTCAACTTCAAAGAAGATAAATTCTCTTTTAAAGCTCTTTCAGTAATAGTTTTGGTTTTCTTGACCCTGGTTCATAACGTTTCCATACTCCAGTTCGTGTTATTACTTGTCATACTCTTTGCCTCGGAGTATGTTATAGGGTCTGAAAACTATATCAGTAAGCCTTTCTTTTTACTTTTAAATGTTACTTATACTGCTTACTGGTTCTTCGCAGCCTATCTGTTTATGCAGAGGGGGCTGACTCCTCGTTTGCAGAGCCATTTCTGGGACACTATAGTTTTAACTGCCGGAGGCTCTGACATACTTGCGGAAAGCTTGACAGGTCTGCTAGGCCTTCTGGATAAATCCGTCTTTTTATTTTTTGCCCTTATAGGAATAGGCTTTCTTCTGAAAAACTACAGGAAAAACTATGCTTCAGTTTTCGGGTTATTTGCTCTGTTAACCCTTCTTTTCTATGTCCCCAACCCTCTCAATACTATCTGGCAGTTTAAGGTCCTGTTCAGGGTTGACCGGTTTATGCTTTTCGTCAGCCCCTTCATGGCTTTCGCAATGGGATATGGAATTTATATATTCTGGAACTATGTGGATAAATATGGCCCTAAAAAGTTCAATACAGTGGCCCTTATAATTCTGATGTTTTCCACTTTTGTTTTAATCTCGTCAGTCTATAGCATTTCGGATTCGGATATGCTTGGCCAGAATTCAAAGCATGAATATTTCACTGCTAATGAACTGAGTGGTTTCGAACATGTTTATAAGTACATTCCTGAGGGTTCTGCCGTTTATTCCGATTACTATACTACAAGGTTCTTTTATCTCCCGTCGATTCCTGAGGACTCTTCGGGTATGAACCTCTCAATTTACGATAACTACCGAATCGATAATGTGAGTGAATTATCCAGTTACAGGGGCTATGTAGTCTTCAGGACTCAAGAGTTTCTCAGGAACGGTTTATACTTCGGTAGCGATGAAAGCAGCACTAAGGAAACTTCCAACTATTTCTACAGGAACACTCCAGAAAACGTAATTGATCTTGAGGACAATCTTACAAAAGCAAATAAAATTTACTCAAACCCGGAAACGGATATCTTTGCTCCCGGTCCGGCGCTAAGCAAACCTCTCAGAAGTTCCAACCTTAACAATACTTTAACAGGCATTTAACGAGAAGGCGGGAAGTCCCCTTCCTCGGAGCGAAGCGACAGGTGGGGGATGAAAGCCGTCAACTTCCCCATTAATATTCATCTTGATTAGTTAAATACATATATTCATAGTTTCATCTTTTTATTGATAATATATTCTATGCCAGTAGACTCTTTGAAAAAATATGTAGAAAGTCAGGGTAATTATGCAACTAACAAAAAAGATTAAGATATATCCTACAGATG
>JBFHIK010000098.1:0-8342 GCA_041596555.1 Methanosarcina sp. | reverse complement strand
CGGGAGTACGCGGTCCTTTTCGCTGCCCGAATTGCGCCTCGGGAGTACGCGGTCCTTTTCGCTTCCCGAATTGCGCCTCGGGAGTACGCGGTCCTTTTCGCTTCGCTCAAGAGGACTACTTTATAGATTTTTGTCAGTGAGCTTTGCTCAAGGGACTAAATTATGGATGTTTATGAATGTTAATAATGAACTGCGCTCAAGAGGATTACTTAAATATTTATGACCCGTACAACGTCAATCTCTTTAGCGAACCTTTTTTGTCACGCTCGACGAAGGAGAGCGGCTTTCCAAAAAATATCGAAAAGGAAACGAAGAAATAAAAGGAAACAAAAGGAAACTCGAAATTTAAAGCTGCTGATGGCGTCCTTGATTTAAAAAGAGAGCACAACAGGTCAAAACAACAGAATTAAGTCCGCTTTCTTTTTCAAATCTTAGGGCTTATTTCTCTTTCAAATCTGTATTTCGTTCTTTTTTCCAGTGCCTTTCTTTTTTTTAACGGGGTTCCAGATTTTTCGATTTAAAGGCTTTATATGCCTTATTTTTTGCATGTTTTTGACCCGAAATTGAATTGTCGGACAGCCTGTTTAGCTTGCGGGATGAATTGCGTAAACTTATCTCATTTTCGCTATCTGCTAACCTTGAAATACGATTCAGTCCTATACGATGTACTGAATTCCTAAGCGATAACCAAGCCAAGGAAACCAGAAATATTTGTATTAAATAATTTTTCACCTCTGGAACAGAGGGTAGAGCCTGTGGACTTGTGAACGGTAGTTCGAGGTATGAAGCAGGAAGCCTCACAGCTTTAGCGTGGGGTAGTTCACAAATCAGGCTTCGGCGATTACTTCTCCTTCCATCCAGGGGTGTATTGTACAGATATAATCATAAGTCCCCTCCTGCTCAAAGGTGTAAGTAAAAGTCTCTCCCTGCCTGAGGTATTCGGATTCAATACCTGACCCTACAACATCATGGAGCACGGAATCGTAGTTTGTCCACCTCACAGTCTGCCCAACATTAACATTAAGGCTCTCGGGTATGTACTTATAGTCCCGAATCTCGACATCAACAATCTCAGCTTTCGCACCGGTCTCATTCTGCTCAGACTCAGGTACAGTTACAGTTTCTTCTTCTCCGGTAATTTCCCCGTTATCTACTTCTTCGACAGGTTCTTCGACAGGTTCTTCGACAGGTTCTTCGATAGGTGTGGAAGGGGCAGGCTCTTCCGAACCCCCATTTTCAGCACAACCCGCAACAAAAAGAATACCAAGCATTACCAGAAAAACTATTATTTCCTTTCTCACTCTATTTTCCCCTCTAAACTCCAGTTTTACACTTATATTCCGCTTCTACTCTTTATTCCTTAATCTAATCTTTACCTCTCTCGTAAAACCCATTTGGAAACTCAGTTCAGTACATCAATTTCTACATGCTTTCTCGGTCATGCACTATTACCCTATCCTGACGTTCTGATCTGAACTTCTCAATACTGCTTTTTAAATTTTTAATTCAACTAAAATCCCCAATCTGTTTCCCTTATCATTCAGAATACAGGCTTCATGTACATTCTTAGCAACATCAATACCAACATTCAAATACACTGTTAAGAGCCCCCACGACAATATTTTATAGGCTGGGAACCAAATATCCCTCTGCTCTCTACAGGCTTTAAGTTCGTGGAAAATCGCCAGACTCTGTGAACACAGAGCTGTAACATGTTAAATTGCCGGAGAGCCGTAGGAGCGAAGGGGGTAGCCTAAGATAGCCGGACAAAGCCGTAAGTCCTCAAAACTACCCTCCCAGCCTACGTATCGTTTTTATGAAAATGCAGATATAAAAATGAAGCTGTAATTATCCTTTATACGGGTCCTCTTGCAATTCGGGTTAGTCTCAATTCGGGGCGTACCGCAGAGTTGTAACGCTGCCATTTTAAAATCCCAGGTACCCGGTCAATAGGTTAATATTATTCAAGGGCGGGCTGGAAAGGCATTTTTCATATCTTTTATCCCGTGCTGCTCCCCGCCCGGGCTGTTGGGCTTCGGGCAAATTAAAGCGTAATCTTCATCCACACTGGGAAAATAAAGGTGTCAAAATATCAATCCTCCCGTAGTGGACTACTAGAACATAAGATATAATACAAAGTGGAAATACAAAGTGGAAATACAAAGTGGAAATACAAAGTGGAAATACAAAGTGGAAATACAAAGTGGATAAAATTGGAGCCGAAAAATGGATATTTCCCGCCTGTTGAATGAAATAAAAGCTTCCAGCCGATACGAAAACCAGATCGTTCATATTGAAGAAACCCCCGCAAGGAACGCATTTTATTTACCTCTTGAGCTGAAGGCACAGGTAAAAGCTGCCCTTTCAGGTATTGGAATCGAATCTTTATACTTCCATCAGGCTGAAGCGATCGAAAAGGTCCGGGAAGGAAAAGACATAGTGCTCTGCACAAGCACGGCGAGCGGAAAGTCCCTTACTTACATGATCCCTATTTTTGAAACTGTCATGAAAGACCCTGAGGCTACTGCCCTTTATATTTCTCCTTTAAACGCCCTTGTAAACGACCAGTTAAAAGCCTTCCTTAAATTTGAAGAGGCGTTGAATTCCGGAGCAGGCATAGCCCGTTATACCGGCGCCCTGAATGCAGCTCAGAAGAGGGAAATAAGGGAAGGACAGACAAATATTGTTTTTACAAACCCTGAGATGGTGCACATGAGTTTCCTTGCCTGGCACCACCTCTGGAGACGCTTTTTTTCGAACCTCAAATTCATTGTTGTTGACGAGAGCCATTACTACAGGGGAGTTATAGGGAGTAATATGGCAAACGTGCTCCGACGGCTTATCCGGGTTGCTGAACATTATGGGGCTTCCCCTCAGTTCATCTGCTGTTCGGCAACCATAGGGAACCCGAAAGAGCATACAGAAACCCTGCTGGGAAGGGGAGCAGAGGTGGTTGAAAATAACGGCTCTTCCCATGGTCCCCAGAAATTTGTATTCTGGAACCCTCCACTATACCTGAACGGAAAGGGGAATACAATCAGGAAAAGCAGCTTTTCAGAAACCTCAACCCTTTTTACGCGGGCAGTCCAGGCAGGGCTCCAGACTCTTGCCTTTACGCGGTCCAGGCAGGGAGTGGAGCGCATGTATAAGAGCTGCAGGGAACTTTTGAGGGAACGGGGGCTCTCTTCGGCTGTTTGCTCTTACAGGAGTGGCTATTTTGACAGGGAGAGGGAAGAGATTGAAAAGAAAATGAATTCCGGAGAACTCAGGGGTGTCATTTCCACAAATGCCCTCGAACTCGGGATAGATATAGGAGGGCTTGATGCCTGCATCCTTGACGGCTATCCCGGTACAGTTATGAGCGCAAGGCAGCAGGCGGGAAGGGCGGGCAGGAGCGGGACCGAAAGCCTTGTCCTTATGGTAGCCGGCACAAATGCCCTTGACCAGTATTACATGAGAAACCCGGAAGACTTTTTTGCAAGAAGCAGTGAAAATGCAGTGCTCAATCCTAAAAACCCCTATATCCTTGCAGGGCACCTGCTCTGTGCAGCAAAGGAAATCCCTCTCAGGGAATCCGATGAAAAGTATTTCGGGAAAGGTTATTCAAGAGTTGTTGAGCTCCTGGAAGCCGAAGGGCTGCTTGCAGGTGGCGACCTGAAATATTCCACTGACCCTTTCCCTTACAAACAAGTCTCCCTTCGGGGGATAGACAATAATACTTACTCTCTTCTCGCTTTTGAAGGGGAAAAAAGCTTTCCTCTCGAAAAAGACATAGAAGAAACTCTGGCTTTTCGGGAGTGTTATCCGGGTGCTGTCTACATTCACAGGGGAGAGCCCTTCTACATAAACAGGATCGACCATGAGAAAAAGGAAATCCACGCCTTAAAGACGCATGACAGCTACTACACAAAACCCATGATCGATTCGTCAGTCCTGGTGCGGGAGACCTATGTGACAAAGCCTCTCCGGCACGCCCCTGAGGTGGAGGTTGGGTTTGGGGACGTGGAGGTCACGGACACGATTATAGGGTATCGGAAAATCCGGACTCAAAGCGACGAGACCATGAGTGCCCATGACCTTGAGATGCCCCCCATTACCCTCCAGACAGTTGCCCTCTGGCTTAAGCTCCCAAACAGGCTGCAGGAACTGATAGAACAGCATAAACTTGACTTTGCAGGCGGGATCCATGCTGTTGAGCATGCGATGATTTCCATGTATCCTCTGCACCTGCTCGTGGACAGGAGCGATGTAGGAGGGGTTTCAACTCCCTCCCATCCGGACCTCGGCGGCAAAAGCGGGATCTTCATCTACGACGGACACAGGGGAGGAGTCGGGTATGCTGAAAAAGGCTATGACCTGATTGAAGAGGTCCTTGACGGCACCTTAAAAGCCATTGAAAGCTGTCCCTGCGAAAGTGGATGTCCTGGCTGTATCCAGTCTCCCAAGTGCGGGAACAACAACGAACCCCTTGACAAGCATGCTGCAATTATGCTCCTGCACGAACTCCTGGGAAAAGCTCCCTACATCCCACCCGAGAAAAAAGAAAAGCACCTTTCTGAAGCCAGAGCCCTTCGGCAGGCCCCGGAAAAAAAGGACATCGGAGATGCCCTTGACAGAGTAAGGAGACAGCTCAGACGGGAAACCATAAAACAGGAACCTCAGGCAGGGAAGGAGAAAAAGGAAAAGACCTTCATTGCCACGGACGAAAAAGGGAGAATGATTGGAGTCATCTCAGCTCCTTCCCCGGAAAAGGCTGCATCAAAAATCTTTCACAACAAACTCGCAGGGCAAAAGGAAGTTACGAGAGAAAAGCCCATTGAGATCCGGATCAGGGACCTTGGGGCAGGCAGCGACTACCACTTCAAGGTCTGGACTGAGCTTTTCGAAAGCAAAGAAACCGGAGCCGTTGAAGCAGAAGGCATGAAAAAGGTTGTGAGAAAACTGGTTATAAGGAGAATAAATTGAAGACAGGGACAGGTTTCAGCCCTTTTTTGATTGTCTCAGTTTTAATTATTTTTTTTAAAATGGGATAGTTCAGACAATGACTTACAAATAATATTCTTTTTAAAAATAGTATGAAAGTTTTTTATACTGATAGCTCCATATATCTACAATAGTTGGTATCCAAAATAGAAAGGTCTAGTAAAATTATCTGTAATATATGGGGGAAATAATTTGCAGAGATTAATATTGATACTGATGTTTATGTGTATGTTTATGGCTTTGGTATTCTTCATTGCCTTCAATACAAAATGGCAATAACCATGTAATGAATTTAAATCAGTATTTTAAACAGTATTATCCGAAAATGGATTCTGAAGCATGGGGCAGTTAGAGGATAGTTCTTGCCAGATTTCTGGGCATGATTCGCACACCTGAATTATGTATGGATTTATGCCCGGAAGGCCCTATGTAGTGAGAGGGTACAAGCACAAATCAGGATTATATAATATTTAGAGCATAATATGCAATTGAAGATTTTATTCTACAATTGAAGAATCCGGGATTTTTTGAGGATTCTTAGGGGCTTCTATTTAAATTTCAAAAGAGTTTTCAGGCTTTTCTAAAGCTTCATATTTTTAAAACTTTATATTTAGATTTATAAAGGAGTTTTGCCCATGGGTATTGAAAATCATGCTTCAGGGAAAAGCGAGATAAATTCGGGATACGATGTCATAATCATAGGGGCAGGGCCGGCGGGGATGTTTGCAGCTTACGAGCTTGCAGCCGGGAAGCTGAAAACTCTTGTTATTGATATGGGCAGGGACATTGAAAAACGCACATGCCCCATGAAAACCCAGAGCTACTGCAAGCACTGCACTCCCTGCGATATTATGTGCGGGATTGGAGGCTGCGGAACTTTTTCAGATGGGACCCTTAACCTGCGGCCTGACATAGGAGGAGACCTTGCCGGTCTGACCGGAGACCAGGCTGAAGCCTGGGACCTGGTTGATAGAGTTGATAAAGTTTTCCTTAAATTCGGAGCGCCTCAGGGGGCTCTCCTGACTGAAGGCCCGGAAATAGAGGAGCTAAAACGCAGGGCTGCCTCAGTCGGAGCTAGGTTTATAGAAATCAAGCAGCGGCATATAGGTTCGGACAACGCCCCTGCAGTCATAGGGCGCTTCAAACAGGACCTTGTTGACAAAGGTGTGAACTTCCTGATTGAGACCGAAGTCCATGACCTGCTGGTCGAGGATGGAAAGTGCAAAGGTGTTTTACTCTCAGGCGGAAGAGTTGTCCGTGCACGTTACTTGCTCCTGTCGCCGGGAAGAAGGGGCTGCAACTGGGTCTCGGAAATGATTGAGAAACATGATCTTGAAGCCCGTTACGGAGGGATTGACATAGGAGTCAGGGTTGAAGTCCCTGCAATTATTATGGACCCTGTAACGAAAATCAACCGGGACCCCAAGTTCCATATCCAGACCCGCCGCTATGATGATTTTGTCAGGACTTTTTGCACAAACCGGCGCGGCTTTGTCGTAAAGGAAGAATACGAAGACTTCATTGCGACCAACGGACATTCGATGGCAAACACGGAATCCGAAAACACCAATTTCGCTTTCCTCGTCCATATCGAACTTACCGAGCCCATGGAAAACACAACGAAATACGCTCGCTCAATAGCAAAACTCGCAACAACAATCGGCGGAGGAAAGCCTGTCCTCCAGCGCATGGGCGACCTCAGGCGCGGACGCCGGTCTACAAAAGAGCGCCTTGCCAAAAACCTGGTTATAAATACATTAAAAGATGTCACACCTGGCGATATCTCAATGGCTCTTCCGCACAGGATAGTCATGGACATAATCGAAGGCCTTGAGACCTTAAACGAGATCGTTCCAGGGGTTGCCTCGGACTCAACCTTGCTTTACGCCCCTGAAGTCAAGTTCTACGCCATGCATCTGAAAGTCGACCGCCAGATGGAAACCAGCATCAAAAACCTCTTTGCCGCAGGAGACGGTGCAGGGCTCTCAAGGGACATAGTCAATGCCGCAGCAACCGGAATTATGGCTGCAGAAGGGATTATGAAAAAGGTTACAGAAGAATTTAAAAAGGTCGAAAAAGACAAATCAGTAAATTGTAAAGATTCTAATGATTGAAAAATTAATAAAAATAATTTTGTTTTTAATTTTGTTTTTAATTTTGTTTTTAATTTCGTTTTTAAAAGAAGTGCGTTCCCATTTGAAAAACCTGGAAATTCCTGGCGGAGTTTAGAGGATTTAAATTTCTAATTTTTTAGTTTGGGAAGAGTTTTGAGGTATTTGGTTTGTGGGTTAAGAGTTTTCCGTTTTTTAATATTTTTAGTGTGGGTAGATCTTTTAGGAGTAGGTGTTTTTTGTAGTGTTTTGGAGTAGGTGTTTTTTTGTAGTGGGTGTTCAATTTATGAGAACGCAAGTTATACTATGTACTCGGAGTATATATTATTTTTAATGCATAATTGTAATGCATATGTATAATCTTTAGTTAATCTAAATAACTTCTGGTTTAATTGTATAATATTCTGTCATTGGTATACCAGAATCCAATTCCAAAGTATAATAACAAAGTGTAATTATTCTAAAAAGGCTAAAAAAGCTAAAAAACGCTAAAAAGTGGTCCTGCCTGAATGAATTTAAAAAACACAAGAAATTTAATAGTTTAAGTTATGAACTTCACTAAAAAATACTTCCTATCTAAAGTGATATAATTGAAAAATTACCAAAAATTATTTTATTTTGTTTTTTGTTTTTTAATTTGATTTTAAAAGAGGTTGCGTTCTCATCTGAAAAACCTGGAATTTCCGAACGGAGTTCAAAGGATTTAAATTTCTAATTTTTTAGTTTGGGAAGAGTTTTGAGGTATTTGATTTGTGGGTTGAGAATTTTTCGTCTTTTGATCTTTTTTGTGGGGTGTAGATCTTTTTGGAGTAGGTGTTTTTTGCTAGGAGTGTTCAATTTATGAGAACGCAAGTTATACTATGCACCTGAAGTATATATTATTTTTAACGTATAATCATAACGCATGCATATAATCGTTAGAGAATACGGATAACTGCTCGTTCAATAATATAATGTTAATCGGGAGTTTAAAAGATTACGAAATCAGAAAAAAGATTAAAGCGTGCTAAAAAGTGGTCATGCCTGCAAGAATTTCAAAAACATAAGAAATTTAGTAGTTAATGTAGTGAACATTAACCTCCTACCCACAGTTGAAAACGCTAACATAGCCCTGAAGAGCTTCTTATTGAATACAAAACCCTATTCTATGAAATATCATATAAAAGGAAGGTACTTAAGGAAATAATTTATAAATTCGTTTGCCCATAACTAAACTTTATAAAAGAGTGAGGTTTAGATATGGTATAT
>JBFHIK010000097.1:0-8393 GCA_041596555.1 Methanosarcina sp. | reverse complement strand
TCGGTTGATATTATCCGGATATCCGAACTGGGATCTTTTATTTTTTGTTCTGCTTCTTGCAGGCTTGACCTGTCCGTCTACAACACAAAAAAGGACAGCGTACTGCAGAGTCGCAACTCTGCCTTGACAGGGACGGCTCGATCTGGAGAATGTGGTTGTAAGGGTCAGAAAGATCTGTAATCTAGTCCGCTTGCTCATAGCGAATAAGATATGGTTGTATGGGTCAGAATCCAGAAGTTTGAGTTAGACATTGTTTTTTCAAAAATATGGCCCTTCGTTGTTTTGTGTGGATATCCTTTTAAAAACCAACGCGATCTTGAATTGAAAATCATCTTATCCATAGAGAATGACGAAGAGCAAAAATACCATGTAAAAATGGACAACCAAAACAAGGATTGAGTTCCGAAATTCGGAAGTGAATTCGAGTTTTCAGGAATCTATTCCTTAAGAATCTGGGCCTTATTCATAAAACCTCATAATGAAACCCCTGAATCTTTAGTTCAGGAGTAGTTGACTTGTTACTTTAAATGCATATTCCGGTTATCCAGTACACAGACCCTGATTATTCCGGCACTCGTCCGGAAATTCGTACAGATATTCAGAGGGGGCTGGGTGCTTTCAAAAACTTCCAATTTTTCTTTTGGCTTACAGAAATACTCTCCCTCAAGCTGGAACTTTTTAAAAAGCTCACATGTTTCACAGAGACAACCCTCTTTTTTTCCCTCTCCTTCGGTATTGCCTCTGGCACAGAATATGCCTGTGCCGCCCGGATAGGATGGACAGGTTTTACAGACACAGGCTTTCAGGTGGTGGTATGAACTGCAGATCCCGAAATACCTCCCGTATATTTCCCTGGCTTTCAGGGATATATCGGGTATTTCCCGCGAGAATGCTTCTGCTTCTGATGCTTCGGTATTCCCTTTATTTTCTGTAAAGGTCTCAGAGTCCAGAACATTTCCCCCTATGTAAAAAAAGGACATTCATTTATAAGATGTCAAAATATATTATATATTGCTTGAGATTTTTATAAATACGTTTTTACCTGTGGTCATGTGGACCCTGGAATTAAAAAGGCTTTGGAGGATAGGGATAATATGGGATTCAATCAGGTAAATGAAAACGACGAACTGATTCTTGATGAAGCACACGAAAGGCAACGAATTCTGGAAAACGTGATTGATAACAGCCCTGTAATGGCTTTTCTCTGGACTTCGGAAAAGGACTGGCCTGCGAAATATGTCTCGGAAAACGTGACCCAGCTGGGGTACAGTGCAGAAGATTTCCTTACGGGCAGGATATTATATGCAAACATAGTTCATTCCGAGGATATAGACAGGGTAAGAAAAGAACTCACCAGATGCTGTGAAATCGGAAAAGACGATTTTGTCACTAGATACAGGATCCTTACAGGTGAGGGAGAGATCCGATGGGTTGAAGAAAAGACCTTTATCCAGCGCGATGAAAGAGGAAATGTGGTCAATTTCCAGGGGATAGTAAGGGACGTTACCTCTGAAATAAAAAACGAAAAGGCACTTCTGGAAGCCCTTGAGAGCCAGAAAGCCCTTATGGAAAAACAAAAAGCCCTGCTTGATCGGCAGAAAGTGCTGGAGACGGTAATCAACAACAGCCCTGTGGTAGTTTTTCTCTGGAAAGCAGAAAAATACTGGCCTACGCTCTACGTATCAGAAAATGTCCGACGTTTTGGGTACTCTCCTGAAGATTTCGTTTCAGGAAGAGTCCTCTACGGAAAGATCGTCCATCCTGAAGACCTTCTCCTTGTGGAACTCGAACTTGAGGAAAACTGCGACGAAGGCGGAAAAGAGTTTAACCGCCAGTACCGCATCCTGACACAGACAGGAGAGGTACGCTGGGTAGAAGAAAAAACCTTTATCCAGCGCAACCTTGAAGGAAAGGTGACTCATTTCCAGGGGATAATCGAAGATATAACTGAAAAGGTTGAAAAACCCTGAAAATTCCAGGGAGATCAGGAGATCCCGGAAGAGTAAAAATCAGAGGGAGGGAGTGAGCGAGGGAACTTGAACAATAGTTCAAAGGAGGATACAGGAAGCTCCTTCCTTGCCGTCATCAGAAGGCAGGTGGGAGTAGGTTATAGAAATATTAAAGGAGAGAAAAATCGCCTCAAAACTTATAGCTTTGCAAAAATGTAAGCACTGATTAAAGAGGCACGGTTTCCTCCAGACAAGGGAAATAGTTCTGGACGAGGAAACGGAACTTTCCTATTTTTTAATCTCTGATCTTTTTGAAGTTCTGCCGGAAGAAACTGTTCCTCCTGTCTTAAGAAAATACAGGTGTTTGCACCCTGAGGGTTTTTTCGATCTCTTTTAATTTCACTTTTTCTTTTTCACTCCTTAAGTAAAAAGGCACTTATAAAGAACCATGTCTATAATATATGAGAAAATATATATATTATTAATAATACAGATTATATATTAATAATACAGATATTATAAAAATATCTATGTGTGCTGTATAATAAGCAGAACAGATTTTGATATGGTACACCTAGACAGAGTGCTATAGACATATATAGATCTGGTATAAGCCAGAGGTCTGATGACCATACTTTCAGTTGAAATACACTGAAAAAATACAGGCAAAAGACTGCATAAGACTGCATGTGTCCGGTTCAGGTGCATAATATGGAAAACTCTCTACTCGACCTGATTTTCCTCTCAGAAAAAAGAAAACGTATACTTCTCCTCCTGCTTGAGGAGCCCAATGATATCGAAACGATTAAAAAAAAACTTAAAGCAAGTGCAACTTCAGTCCAGCCCCAGGTCAAAATGCTCAGGGAAAAAAACCTTGTAGTCCAGGACAAAGATCTCTACAGGCTTAGCGAGATAGGTGAAATCATAGTCGAGAAAATGAAACCCCTGCTGGAAACTCTTTCTGTGCTGGAAGAAAATGCGGATTACTGGACTGAAAGGGATATTAGTAAAATTCCGCCTTTTCTCCTGAGCCGCGTAGGCGAACTCGGACACTGCATTACAATTGAACCCCATATCGAACATATGTTTGAAATGATTCCTGAGTATGTAAAAATTGCTGAAGAGGCAAAGACGTTCAAGGCACTCTTTTCTTATTTCCACCCTCTTTTTCCTTCCTTTTATCTCGAGCTTGCAAAAAAGGGTACATCGGTGTCACTGATACTTCCCGAATCAATCCTTAGAAGGTGGGTTGAGGACGAGTACAGGGAACAAACCAGACAGTTTCTTAAAATGAAGAATACTAAACTCCTGGTCTGCAAAGACTGTGAAAAGACTCCTAATATTGTGGCGGCAGACAATTTTATGGGAATATCTCTTTTCCCGAAGAATGCTTCCTTTGACCGAAAATACTTGATATGTTTTGAGCCCGGAGCTCTTGCCTGGGGCAAAGAACTCTATGACTACTACGAACAAATCTCAGAACAAATCCAGAATATCGACAGCTACGCCAGCAATATGCCCTGAAAATAAATCAAAGTCAGCTAAAAAGCTCCAGGGTATGACCTTACATGGTGAGTTCCTCACAATATATATGAGGGATATTCAGATATATTCCTCAAACATTCATATGTATTTCTCAAACATTCATATGTATTTCTCAAACATTCAGATACATTTCTCAAACATTCAGATATATTTCTCAAACATTAATATATATTTCTCAAACATTCAGATATATTTTTCAAACCCTGTCTCGCCTTTTGCATATGCTTCATAAAATAAACCTTCAGCAGGAAACCCCTTACTCTTTAGCTCAGGGGTAATTGACGCCACCCCCGGGGTACAGGCAATTTTTCATAAAGAATTTTTCTTTGCGCCTCAAGCAGTTCCGGCTTCTTTCCCATGAACTCTGCGGCACACAGGACTGTGTTTTCAACCTCTCCTGCCAGCTTTTTTAACCACCTGTAGCCTTCAAGAGACCTCAGGAGGTGGTGGTCCAGGATCAGCGTGTCAACATTTTGGGCAAGAAGAAGAGCGTTTTCAAATGCCTCTTTTGAAGCTTCGGGAACATGATGGGAGAGATAGAGCGGGGGACCGGAGGCAAAAACGATTGTAGGCTTCCAGGCAAGTACCTCAAGCACAGTTTCCCTATCCAGAAGCTGGATATCCGAACTATGGACAAACACATCATCTCCTTCACAGATCCGGGTCATCATTACCGTGCCAAACCCCTTATCTCTTGTCCCATGCGGAACGGGAGAAGAAAAACTTATGCCATCGAAACTAGTGCCTTCAGAAGCGGGAAGGGAAGAACCCAGAAAATGAGATAGCTCTTTTCTTCTGCGTGCAGACAGCCCTGAGATATTTTTTGGACCTTTGCACCAGAACCTGACCCCTTCCAGAGGAGGGAGGGCTTCTACGGGCAGCTGATAAGGGTCTTCGGCTTTCATGGGCATATGGTCCCCATGGTAGTGGCTGATTACTATGTCCGTTACAACTTCAAGTGCAGCAAGGACATTTTTCCTGATCCTGAGGGCAGCTGCAACCTCTACAGGATGGGGAGGCAAACCGTAACGCAGGCTCGCGAGGGCAACTCCCGGATCGATCAGAATTTTTTTCTCCCCGGTTTTTACAGAGCAGGCAAGAGACCTTGCTCCGAAGGACTCACACCCGAGGATTTCAATCTGCATATGGTTTTATTTGTTTACATGAATAAAAATCTTTTTCAGGAGAAGCATTTATAGAAGAATTTATAGAAGCATTTATTGAAGAGATCTTTTTCTCTTGCATCAAAAAACAGATTACAAAAATTAAAATTTTTTATTTTCATGCCCTGTCCGAAAGATACTCCTCTGAAAACATTTCCACAGTCAGGATAAAGTAGGACAGAAGCAGAGGCCCTATAACGATTCCTATTAGCCCGAAAAGGGATATTCCGATAATGATTCCCAGCAGGGACTGGAAAGGATGAATTGCTCCCACTTTATTCTGAATAGCAGGTCGGAGGAAGTTGTCCACCGTACTTATGAAAAGCCCTGCGATAAAAATGCCAATCCCTGCAGTATAGTCCTGCTGAAGCAGCTGGATAATGAAGGCAGGCACCCAGACAAAAGGTGCTCCGACAACGGGTAGAAAAGACAGGATTGCTGCAATGGAGCCCCAGAGAAAAGCTCCTTGAATTCCGAAGAAGAGAAAAACGACGGTAAGGATCCCCCCCTGGACAAGGGCGATGGCTCCGGTGGCAATAAGGGTTGTGCGGACAACGGTTTTGAACTCCTGCAGGAGTCTGGCGGTGTTCTCTTCATTGAAAGGAATTGCTACAGAAAGTTTCTGCATGAAGGAAGAATCCTCCCCTGTAAAAAGATAGTAGAGCAGGAAGTACATGATCGTGAGGCCCACGAATTGCTGGCTGAGGCCCTGGATTGAGCCCAGGATGAATCTGCTTGTGAAACTGACAGCATCCGAGACGAAACCCATCACTTTTTCCTCAATATTCGTTTGTAGGGACTCCTGAGGGATGTTCAGGTGGGAGAGTAAACTTGTGAACAGCTGGCCTCCGGTTTTTATGGATGCGATTATGGACTCCTGGTCTGTTAAAAGCTGCTGGGTTTCACTGACAATGACGCTGAGGAGAAAGTAAAGGGGGATCAATACGACAAAGATGGAAGTTACTATCACGAAGATTGAGGCAAGAGACCGGCCAATACGGGCTCTTTTCCGGAGGAACTGATAAAAAGGCCTGAAGATGACAAAAAGGATGAAGGCGCTGAAAAAGTAATTTTTGTACGGCAGCACGGCATAGGCTATGACTGCAGTAAGGATTAGGACGAGGATAAAGGCAAGCGCCATTTTGGCAGATCTTTCCATCCGATCTAAATTAGAGTTTATGCTATAAAATGCTATACTGCACAGGATATGAAAATTTTGGAATAAAATCTAAGAATGAGAATCTAAGGATGAGAATCTAAGGATGAGAATTTAAGGATGAAAATCTAAGGATGAAAATCTAAGGATGAGAATCTAAGGATGAGAATATATTGACCAAATCTGACAAAAAGGCACATCGACCTGTTTGGCCAAATTTGAAAACCACTCTTCTGCCCATGAATTTCTATAACCGACCCCCTTACTACTCAAAATTAAGGAAAATCCGTAATAAGAGTCTGCCTTTCATCCCTTTCCCTCAATTTTGTAACCCCTACTCCTACAAGCCTGAATTTCCGCCTGCCCAGGAATTCCGACAAAAGCTGAATGGCTGTCCTTTTGATCACGAAGATATCCGAAGTCCAGATAGGAAGAGTCCTCGAGCGCGTATAAGTGGAAAAGTCCTCAAAGCGCACTATAAGGGTTACGGTTTTGAAAAGAAAATGATGTTTCAGGAGAGACCCGTGCACGCTCTCTGCAAGAATATCCAGGGACCCGGAGATTTTCACAGGGTCATTCGTATCCTCTGCAAAGGTCCCGTGCCTGCTGATTGACTTCACGCCTTCCTTTTCAATAACCTCTTCAAAGTCGAGCCCATTTGCCAGCTGCTTCATTCTCAGCCCCATTTTCCCAAACTTCTCCGAAAGCAGCTGGACATCACAGTTTGCAAGCTCTTCTACCCTGTTTATTCCCATCCTATTCAGGGTTTCCGTAGTCTTTTCCCCTATCCCAGGAATTTTAAAAACCGGCAGCGGAAAGAGAAAATCCCGAACATCTTCCGGCCTGACAACCGTAAGCCCGTCAGGCTTTTGAAAACCCGAAGCAATTTTTGAAATAAGCTTGTTAGGCCCAATCCCCACAGAACAGGTGATCCCCTGCTGCCTCTGCACCTCGTCTTTTATCCTGAGAGCATAGAGAGCAGCCTCTTCAAAATTCCTTACCTCAGGCCCCGGTATAATGTAGGCTTCATCCACACTGACCTGCTGGAACTTTTCTGAAAAACCCCTCAAAAGCTCCATTACCCCTGCCGAGACCCCTGCATAGAGCTTCATGTTCACAGGTAAAAATACGGCAGCCGGGCAGAGCCTGTAAGCCTGCGAAATCGGCATTGCCGAGTGGATTCCATACTTTCTTGCCTCGTAAGAACAGGTGCTTACAACTCCTCTTCCAGATCCGCCTTTAGGGTCAGAACCCACAACTACAGGCAGCCCTTTTAGTTCTGGTCTTTCCCTGACCTCTACAGATGCAAAGAAGCTGTCCATATCTACATGGAAGGTTATTCGCTTTTCGGAAATGTTCGTTTTAGGATTGGGGGCAGGCATCACATAGGATTTGAATAAAACATATAAAAAAGGCTTGAGGAAGTAGGGTGAAAGTATTAACCTGCTGTTCTAACCTGCTGTTCTAACCTGCCGTTCTAAAAATAACCGTACCGAAAGACTCTGTTCAGGGTTTCTTTTTCTATGCCTGGCTTCTTTTCCTGTTCAGGGTTCCTGTACATCATTGTTGTCCCTGTACATTGTCGCTTTCGATAAGAAGCAAATTCCTATAGCCGGCATGCAGATGTCCCAGTAAAAAATCAGGGGCAAAAGAACCTCATCAATGCTCGATAATTTTGAAAGCTCGTTGAGGGTGAGAAAAAGAAAAAGCATAGAAAAAAGACTGACTGCAAACGAAACTGCAACGTAGACGTTTATTGACCCACCTTCCCCATTTGAAGAGAAAAAAAGGGGTGTAGAGCAGGGGGATAGTAATGCCAGTATAATGAGCCAGAGAGTCTCCACTGTGTTTACCGGGGTGCCAAGAAAGGATTTTTCACTGGAATAAACCAGAAAATTTGTTATAGCGAATAAAGATAGAGAAATACAAAGGGGGAATGCCAGATACCATCGAGATAGTGTTTTTCGGGCTTCCAGCAAGAAAAGTACAGAACCGAAAAGAGAGGTAATGATCAATAGTTCGATGATGGCGATGAAAAGCAAATCGGATGCTATAAAATCCGGTGTTATAATAGACATGGAGCGGAATATAAGGGATACAAAGCCTGTAAACCACGTCATCATAAAGACAACTGATGTCAACGCCAGCGCAATGTTTATCCTCATAAAATGATCTCCGCAAAATGTGAAGTCAGGTGAGTATGAAACGGGCTGTCATAATATAATAATGAGACACTAACAACCGATTCTTGCCGGCTCCAATGTGACTGACCCTTCATACAGGGTGCTGCAACTCCATCTCCATTGTATAAAATGGACACCCTAACCTTAGATACAAATATTAAATATATCTTACTATAAGAGCCCTTCCTGTGAACTACCCATCATTTAAATGACGGGCATCCTGCTTCATGGCTCTCTCTTTTGAGAATAACTCCACAGGCTTACCTGATACATGAAAACCCAGCTTTCTATGACAGATTAACTTCAATATTTGAACCCTGTAGCTTGAACTGTGGCTTGAACTGCGGCTTGAACTGCGGCTTGAACTGTGGCTTGAAAAAACATTTCTATAAAGCCG
>JBFHIK010000096.1:0-8399 GCA_041596555.1 Methanosarcina sp. | reverse complement strand
CCCACCTGTTCCGAGGAAGGGGACTTCTCGCTGTGCCTCCGCGCTCCCAAAGTTAAAAATTCGGAAGCTTTTAAAGAAGAATTTTCAGAGATGAGGGTAGGTGAGTCCATTATTCTGAAAACCCGAATTGAAAAGGATTCCCTGGGGGAAATGGAAGTCCCGGAAAATACTTATTACGGCATCCAGACCCAGAGAGCTATCTGCAATTTCCCTGTCAGCGGGCACAGGGAAAGGCCTGAATTAATCAGAGCATACATTCTGATAAAAAAAGCAGCAGCGATTGTAAATATGGAACTTGGAGCTCTTGACAGGGATAGAGGAAATGCAATAGTGGCAGCAGCTGAAGAAGTGCTTTTGGACCCTGCAGGAAAGTATTCGGACCAGTTTCCCGTAGATGTTTTTCAGGCAGGGGCAGGAACTTCCTTTAATATGAACATTAATGAGGTTCTCGCAAACCGTGCTCTCGAAATAATGGGCCGAAAAAGGGGAGATTATGATTTCCTGAGCCCTAACGACCATGTGAACAGGGCCCAGTCGACTAATGATACTTTTCCAACAGCTTCCTACATAGCCATCATTTTTGTGGCTGATAAGCTTCTTGATGTGCTTACTTCTCTATCGGGAGCTTTTCAGGCAAAGGCCGGAGAGTTTTCAGAAATTCCAAAGTCAGGCAGGACACATCTTATGGATGCCGTGCCTGTGACACTTGGAGACGAATTCGGAGCTTATTCCGCGGCTATTTTAAGAGCTTCACGCAGGATAAAAGATCGAAGAGATGATCTCCTGGAGCTTCCTTTAGGAGGCACTGCAACCGGAACAGGAGCAAATACACATCCTGGTTATCGGGAACTTGTAATCTCAAAACTTTCCGAACTTTGCAAACTACCTTTCCGAAAAGCAGATGACAGCTTCGAAGCTCTTCAGAGCAGGGCCCAGCTTGCAGCCTTTTCAGGGGCTCTCCGGGAACTTGCACTTGAACTTATAAGAATAGCTAATGACCTGAGGCTCCTTAATGCCGGCCCAACCACCGGAATCTCCGAAATTGAGCTTCCACCTGTACAGCCCGGATCCTCTATGATGCCCGGGAAATACAACCCTGTAATGGCTGAATGCCTGGATATGATAGGATTCCAGATTGTGGGGAACGATACTGCAGTCGATCTTGCAGCCCAGGCAGGGCAGTTAGAGCTCAATGTTATGACTCCTGTCATGACTTCTAACATTCTAGTATCTATTGCCCTGCTCACGAATTATCTGCCGGTTTTTCAGGAACGTTGTGTAAAAGGTATAAAGGCGCATGAGGACAGGTGCAGGGATTACCTTAAGCTAAATCCGATTCTGGTAACCTTCCTTGCTCCAGAGATCGGGTACCTTAAGGCAGCAGAGGTCGCAAAAGAGGTGCTGGAGAAGAAAATATCTGTTCAGGAAGTTGTATTAATGAAAGGAATTTTGAGTAAAGAGGAAGCTGATGAACTGCTCAAAATTGAAAAGCTATTATAACTTGCTTAATTCCAGCGCATATTGCTGTATTACGCTTTCTAAAGTACGAATGATTTCAACGTACTATAATGAGATAATTGGGAAAATGAGGTAATTGGGAAAATGAGATAATTGGGAAAATGAGGTAATTGGGAAAATGAGGTAATTGGAAAAATGAGATAATTGGGAAAATGAGAAAGTTCAGTATAAAAAAGCTGATATTTAAAAACATTGACAGTTAAAAAGCAGACCGTGAGAAAGTCAGTAGTGAGACAGTTTTCCCACATTAATCCGCAGGTTGTCTGTGGGATTTTTAATTAAAAATTTTTATTTATTGTCCCGGTCATATTCAATTTGGATTTCAGGCTTGTTAATAGATAAATATTTAGTTTAAACTTCCTGAGTTTGTAGATATAATAGTGCACTTATTCAAAACCACTGGTTGATTGAGGCTACAGGTTAAGGAATGCTATGCAAAACGAATAAGGTCTGTTTAAGGTACTTAATTAAGGTACCCTTTTCTTTCAAGCCATTCGACCTGGGGCCTTGTGTATTTCCAGGTAACATCAGCTTTTGAGTCCTGAACTTCCCAGGGGTTGGCTATGACAACATCGCCTTCGCGGATCCACATTCTCTTTTTCTTGGAACCGGGAATCCTGCCCATTCGGACTACTCCATCCATGCACTGCAGTGTAACTCGTTTTGAGCCAAGTAAACTTGCTACTGTTGCCAGGACTTCGTTTCTATCCTTACGTGGGGTTCGTACCCTTGTTACTTCCTGGGGGCCGTTTCCGGGTCCTACTGGTTTATTAGATCCTGCTTGTCTTTTTCGAATTGTGCTTCTGTAATTAGCCAGATTAATTCCTCCTCTATGATTTTAATTATTTCAATGCTGAATTGTGTTTGCTGGTTCTTATGCCCAATTTGTTTTTCCTTCTTTTTTGGGTGCCATCAAATATATTTGCTATTTTATTAACAGCGTTAATTAAATCATGATGTATTATCTTTTTTGACCCATCCATAAAAACAAAAGGCGAAAAACAAAGAAAATAAAAAAACGAATAGTGAAAATGAATTGAGTGTTAATCTAGTAAATAATGAAATTAACACTCAATCCAGATTATCATTAGAACTTCCTGTGGTTAGGAAGGCAGTCTCTGCAGTAAACCGGCCGTCCTTCTGTTGGTTTGAACGGAACTTCGGTCTCAACACCGCAGTCAGAACAGGTTACTTTAGTCATTTCTCTGGGGCCGCCGCTGAAGCCGCCTCTAAAACCACCACTTCCACCACGGTTGCCGTCTCTGCTGCCACCACGTGAAGAGTTTCCTCTGTCATTAAAACCCATTTTTGTTTCACCTCCGCTTATAACGGATATCTATAGAGTAAAAACAAGATTGTATAAATTTTATTGATTAAAAACAAAAATCGGTTTTTAATAACAATTATACGTCTCTTTATTTTCAACTACAAATACATAGGAGTTTAATTATATAAAATTTTCTATCAAAAAATATAGGGCAGTGCCCGCAAGTTATTGATTATGCATGGCAAAACGGGAACATATGCCTTCTTTGCTCTTATTTGAAAACCGCTCGTATGGTTGCGGATTTCATTGATTGACCCCCCACGAACAGATAAAGTAACATATATAATCAGCTCAATTAAAAAAACATCCCAATCGTAAAAAATAATTCCAGTTATAAAAAAATAAATTTGATTAAAAAATAACCTCGGTCATAAAAAAATAAGCTTTGCCATAAAAACCAGATTAATTATAAAAAATGATTGAAAGAAAGCTCAAATTTGGAGCAAATGAGAAGTGTAACAGCATAATCATTTAATAAAGTACATTATAAAAAGAAGTAGTCCGTTTATCCTGCTCAAGCTAAGCAAAACGGACACAATTTGTCAAGTGAAATTTTCCGAATGAATTCGAAATTAGTAGCGGTTTTCTCTGGGCTTCCTGTGGTTAGGAAGGCAGTCTCTGCAGTAAACCGGTCTGTCGGGATCTGGTTTGAAAGGAACCTGAGTTTCAGCGCCGCAGTCGGAACAGATTGCGTTGTGCATTTCCTTTGGGGCTCCGAAACCTCCCCGGTTACTGTCTCTTCCCCGGAAGGAGTTTCTGTCATTAAAAGCCATTTTCTTTTCACCTCCGCTTACAACGGATAGTCATTTGCTTAAAAATAAGATTGTATAGAGCTCTTTGATTAAAAACAGAAATTAGTTTTTAATAACAGATTATACATCTCTTTATTTTTAATGTTTCTACTATACAGTCAAATTATATAAATTTTACTCATAAAAATTAAAAAAATACTAAAAGTGTTTCCCATATGAAATTACCTACTTGTGAACACTACCCCCACCTATCAGGATAAAACCTGCCGAGGAAGGGGCTTCCTTCAAGTATTCAATTCATCTGAAATTTCGGTTCTAAGAACCAAATCCACATATTAAAACCTGTTTGTCGAAGATTACAAACAAAATTTTCGTAGCCTGTGCATAGGGCATTTTGTGATAAAAACAAACCAGTGTTTTCAAACCATAATCCTTTACCTTAAAAGGATATGGCATTTATCAATCTTAATTTGTTACCACAGGGTTGAAGGGATAAAGCAGGGTTGCTGAAAAGAACAGAAAATCTAAAAATAACTTTAAGGTAAAACCGAATTATTGAAAAGAGGAATGAGAGGTTTAACCGTGAAGCTGGTTAAAACCAAATAGTATTAAGATAGTTATTTTTTGTGAATTGAGGCTTCTAATCTATCAAACAGTTATTTAAGGTAGCCTTTGCGCTCGAGCCACTCTACCTGAGGTCTGGTGTATTTCCATATTACATCGGCTTTGGAGTCCTGAATTTCCCATGGAGTGACAATTACGACATCACCTTCACGAATCCACATTTTCTTGTTCTTAGATCCAGGGATTCGGCCCATTCGGACAACGCCGTCCATGCACTGCAAATTGACCCTCTTTGAGCCCAGGAGGCTTCCTACAGTTGCCAGTACTTCATGATTTTCCTTGCGCGGGGTACGCACCCTTGTAACTTCCTGAGTAGTTGGTGCGGCAGCTCCAGTTCCTGCTTTTCTTTTTCTTATGTTGCTTCTATAGTTTGCCAGGTTGATTCCTCGTTGTATTATTACTTAGAGTTGTGTAATTCTCAGTTATTTATCAGATCATATTTTTTCGACTTTACTGTGTTCAACAATTCCTCTATGTATTTTGGTGTGAAGGTTCATAAATGAATAGGAAGTAAAAAACCTCTGAAAACCTGGAATCCCTGAAAATCCAAAATATCAGGAGACTCTCCTATTTTGAAGGCAGAGGATAATCCGTTCAGAACCCATGACTTAGTTTACCTCAAAACTTTCAGAGTAATTCCATTTCTTTCTAAATAAATAATAACTGAGATGTGATTTATGAATTGTTTTATCAAGACATAACAAATAAAATTATAAGGATATATGAATTCCGATGCCCTTCACCCACATATAAGGTAAAAACACAGAATAAAAAGTGGAGTAAGTGTTGTGTAATAAGGTACAGTACAACACTTTACGTGAGAAATTTGAAATTAGAACTTCCTGTGGTTAGGAAGGCAGTCTCTACAGTAAACCGGCCGTCCTTCGGTTGGTTTGAAAGGAACTTCTGTCTCGACACCGCAGTCAGAACAGGTAACCTTGTGCATTTCTCTGGGACCGCTGTTGCCACCCCTGAAACCACCGCTTCCACCACGGTTGCCGTCTCTGCTGCCACCCCGGTAAGAGTTTCCTCTGTCATTAAAACCCATTTTAATTTCACCTCCGCTTATAACGGATACACATATTTCATAAAAATATGACAAGAGATAATTTATTATTTAAAAACAAAAAACGAGTTTTTAATAACAGATTATGTCTTATTATTTTTACTAATTGTAAAAACCTCTTATGTTATATAAAAGTAATCCACATTAACCGGAAGACATATAAAAGTGTCATTGACCTTATTGACCCTATTGACCTTATTGAAATGGGTTTGTTCAAGCCGAAGTAAGGCTTTGAGATTTTTCAGCACCTGATAAAAAGAATGCAGGCATTCCGAAGTTTAAAGCTTTTTAGCTACAACTACAAACCCGTTAATTGTGTTGTTGGTCCTTGTTTTGAGCTCTTCAACCCTGAAATAATCAATCTCAAACCCGTAATCTACAAGCAGGAACACAAGCTCTTTTTCGGAGAAATGATGTGCAATAAATTCAACCTCTCCTGTATCAGGGTTAAGGGCAAAGAAAGAACCTTCTTCTTTTGTAACCGGGAAGTCCTGAAGGTACCGCTCTCGGTAAAGCTGGAGGTGCCAGTTCTGCCCGAATTCCACAAGGTAAAGGTAACCCCCTGGTTTCAGGACTCTGAAAGCTTCCTGAATTATCCTGACTCTTTCCTGCGGGTCCGGCACAGAGGTCAAAAACGCCTGCATGACCGCAAAATTGAAACTTGATTCATGGAAAGGAAGATCAGAAGCATCCCCAACCTTAAATTCAGCCCTCCCTTCTATCTTTCGATCCGAGTACAGGCTTTTTGCAGCAGCTTTTGAAAGCTTGATCGCTTCAGTGTTTATATCTATCCCTGTTACCGAATATCCCAGGGAAGCAAGCTCAAGGCTAATTTTTCCAAAACCGCATCCGAAATCGAGAATTTTATAGCCTTCCTGTAGATAACTGTGAACTACGGGGTAAAGCTCAAGACTTGAGGGTATATTCTGTCCGGGAACCGTTTCCCAGTATAATTTTGACATTATAGAACCAGATACATGTAAAGGATAAAGAACATTTCGAAACCCTTAAAATACTCCGGAATGCCAGCCTTACGTGAAATAGGGGAGAAAAAGAGCTGGAAAAAATAAAAGAGCTGGAAAAAATAAAAGAGCTGAAAGAAATAAAAGAGCTGAAAGAAATAAAAGAGCTGGAAGAAATAAAAGGGGTAGATAAATGAATAATTTGGAAATAAATAAAACAACATGGAAATAAAACAATAAAGATATTTCAGGCAACTCCTGAATCCGCCCTCAGGTGTCACCTGAAAAATTCTTATTGTTAAGGGTTTAATCCTGTTAACACAGACTTCGACACCGCCTCAGTACCGGTTTATTAAGGATTTTTAATCCCGCAGCGTTCCTGTGACAACCTGCCCAGGTCGCAAGATATTTTCACGGGATAACACGGTGGCATCTGTTGCAAGGTTCCGGAAGGAATCGGATCGTTGACATCAATATGGATGCAACAGATGCCACCGTTTTAGATTGGAATGCCCTTAACATTCAGGTTTATCTCAATGTTTTTGGAGTACTTACTTTTTGGAGATTTGTTCCTCTCTGTTTTTTGAGACCTTTATTCCTTCACGTTTTTAAAGACCTTTACTTCCTTCATATTCGTAAAGATCTTTTAAGTCCCAGAGATTGTTTCAAAGCATTTAGTTTCGTTTTGCCTGGGAAACAATTTGGGATTAGAATTTTATATTGTAAAATTAGAATATAAGTATACTTTTTTTAATAGTTTTGTTACCTGACCGAATTGATGCTTTTAAAACTTGATAATGCTTTATTTTCCTTGATAAAAGATCTGCATAATTTATATTCAATAAAGAGCATCCCTGAATCTCCTTATCAAACATAAAAGGACCTTATAAAAAGAAAAGTAACTCTTGGTCCTTGATTATTCTTCGGTATACCGGGAAATAGGTAAAATAAGCTGTAAGAGCAATAAAGGAAATTTAAACGTCTTAAAGCCTTCACCTACCCTGCTTTCCAGCTTATTGGAGCTTATACTCAGGGACCTGGGCCTGACCTGCAGAGCATTTTTACGGTTACTCTTCCCCTGATTGCACTCGTTTTTGCAAGGGCTCTTGAAGGCATTACGGGAAAAAATGTATCTGTTGCCAGCGCATGCCTCACTGCCCTCCCCTCCGAAGAACAGAGAAATAAAAACTATGGCAGGGAGTCTATTGACTCAAATCCAGGATATGTCTTTGGCCCTGCCCTTGCCGACCTTCTGGGGGCAACAGCCCATGGCGAACTTCTGCCCGCATCTGTAGCCCTTCTGATTTCAATCGCAAAAATAAATCCTTTCCAACCAGAACTTATAGAATGAATTCCAGAAAATAATCTATTATGAATCAGGAGCAAAACAATATGGAATGGCCTATAACTTCCGGAGACTACGTAATAGGAGACACGAATTCGAGCGTAGCTGTGGTAACTCTTGCCTCTGACTACACAGCATGGGGACTTAAGAACTATGCAATCTGCGGAACCTGCTTTACTGAAAACTTCGGGATTGAAAAGATAATAACCAATGTGCTTGCAAATCCGAACATAAACTGCCTGGTCGTCTGCGGAGCAGAAAGCGCCCACTTTGCCGGTCAGTCCATGATCGCACTAGCCGAAAGCGGAATTTCCACAATGGCAGGTTCAAGAAAAATAGCCGGCTCAAATTCTCCCCTGCCCTACTTAAATGAAATTCCTATGACTGCAATATCCCGCTTCCTCAGGGAAGTTAAAATTATAGACCTTGTCGGAAACAAAGACCCTGCCACCATCCAGAAAGTAATCGATTCCTGCACCGGGCAGAAAAGAAGCGAAGCTCACATCATCTCAATGCCCGAGATCGATGAAAACAGCTGGAAAAAATACGAAAAACTGGTAAAGCAGAATGTGATGTCAAAAATAAAGAAAGGGTGATCTGAAGAAGCCGTGGAAAAGATTTCCACGCTTCTTAACATTTATCGATTAAACCGGAATTCATTATTTTCTTGTTCAAGCTGCTAACCTTCAGGAAAACGGCATCGTATGGGATAGAATCTGGTCTGAAATCGAAAAGTCATGTTAAAAACAAAAATTTTAAATTATTTAAGAACCTTACAAAGTAAGGATGTATCCTGCCGGCCCGT